>CAUJFR010000012.1 GCA_963169885.1 Bacteroidota bacterium | reverse complement strand
AATCCGCTTTACCCGGTTTTCTTAAAACTGGATACATTGGAGCTGTTACTGGTAGGAGCCGGGAATGTGGGATTGGAGAAGTTGCAGTCCCTGTTGGGTAATGCGCCACAGGCCCGGATCACCGTGGTAGCACCAAAAATTTTGGACGAAGTAAGAGTATTACTGGCAGAACATCCATCCTGTCAGTTGAAAGAACGCGGCTTTGTGGAAGCCGACCTGGAGCATAAGGACCTGCTCGTACTGGCCACCGATAACCCGGAACTTCATCGGGAAGTGAAACAAAAGGCCAATGCCAAAGGCATTCTCGTGAATGTAGCCGACACGCCGGAACTTTGTGATTTTTATCTGGGCAGTATTGTACAGAAAGGAAACCTGAAAATCGCCATATCCACCAATGGTAAATCGCCCACGGCTGGTAAACGGATCAAAGAAGTGTTGCAGGATGCCCTGCCAGGTGAACTGGATCAGGTGATCGATAATCTGCATATCCTGCGCGGCCGGTTGAATGGAAATTTTCAGCATAAAGTTAAAAAGCTCAATAAAATCACCCGGGTGATGGTGGAGAATGAAAGTTCCTCCACCGCTCAACGTTGGCGTAAGATTGCCACCTATTCGCTGATCGGTTTTGCCCTGATGCTGATCGGTCATTTTATCTTTTCCTATATACCGGTCCGGCAGATTGCGGATGATACATCTGCCTGGTACAAAACATTGGATCCCAATTTTCACTGGATGGTGCTGGCCGGATTTATGGCTCAGATGGTAGATGGTGCAACGAGTATGGGATATGGGGTAACCAGTTCCATCGTATTGCAGTCGGCCCATGTGAGCCCTGCAGCTATCAGTGGCGGTATTCACACTGCAGAGATGTTTACTACCGCAGCATCCGGTTACAGCCATTATAAATTCGGGAATGTCAATAAAAAATTATTCAAAGCCCTGGTGATTCCCGGGGTGATCGGGGCCATACTGGGCGCTTTTTTACTGGTCAAATTCGGAGAGACGCATATCCGGTACCTGCGGCCGGCGATGGCAATGTATACTTTATTACTGGGTGTCCGCATTTTCAGTAATGCATTCAGGCCTGTTGATTTGAAAAAGAAATTCAAACGGTTTGGCTGGCTGGCAGGTGCCGGTGGTTTCTTGGATTCATTTGGTGGTGGTGGTTGGGGACCGATTGTAACTTCCACACTTATTACTAAAGGACGTACTCCACGCTATGTAGTGGGTTCTGTGAGTCTGACCGAATTTTTTGTAACACTCGCCAGCGCCCTTACTTTCTTTACCATGATTGGTGTGCAGAACTGGCAGGTGATCCTGGCCCTGGTACTGGGCGGGGTAGTAGCGGCGCCTATAGCGGCCCGGCTCGCGGGTAAACTGCCGAGAAAGACTTCTTTTATTTTATTGGGCACCGTTGTTGTTATCTGGAGTTTACGGATTGTTTATCATGCATTCTGAGTTCTGATAGTTAAGTTTTCTGGTTACCCGCCTGTTTTCCGGAGATGTATCATGTACACAATTCATTGTTAGTCATTCGTCACTAATTATGAGGCGGATAATTCACCGACTTCAGCTAAATCTTTAAATTCGTATTCTATGATTCTAAAGCGACTTTTAGTCATTGCCATACTCTTATCTGGTTCAGGACTATATGTATCAGCACAGACCAAAGACACCGAACAGCTTACACAGGTCTGGCTGGGTTACCTGAACCAGACCCGGCTGAGCAATAAATGGGGCATCTGGGTGGATGCGCATTTGCGGACAAAAGATGATTTTGTAACCGGGCTCAATACCGGCATCTTCAGGGCCGGACTGACCTATTATCTAAAAGATGACCTGAAGCTTACAACAGGATATGCTTTTGTCAATCATTTTCCCGGGGATAATCATAAAAATATTTCACAGCCTGAACATCGTCCCTGGCAACAGGTACAATGGCATACAAAATACCCCAAGGTCCGGCTGATGCAATACATCCGGCTGGAAGAAAGATGGAGACGAAAAATTTTAAATGATAATGAACTGGCGGATGGTTATTCGTTTAATTTTAAAGTCAGGTATAATTTTTTAGCGCAATTTTCCCTGGGTGAAAGGAAATTTCAGCCCCGCAGCCTTTCCCTGGTACTGAATGATGAACTGCATGTGAATTTTGGCAAGCAGATTGTTTATAATTATTTTGACCAGAACCGGATTTTTGCCGGATTGAATTATCAGTTGAGTCAGAAAGAAAATTTACAAGTAGGCTATTTGTCCGTATTTCAGCAACTGGCAGCCGGAAATAAGTATAAAAATGTACATGGGATCCGGTTCTTCTATTTTCAGAACCTGGATCTCCGGAAGAATAAGTGATTATTTAACTGCCGTACATCGTTTCAGAAAATCATCCAGGAGAGGATTGAAAGCTTCCGGGGTTTCCAGCATCGGCACATGCGCACATTCATCTATCCAATGGAGTTCAGAATGGGGGATCAGCCGGTGAAAACTCTCCGCCACTTCGGGAGGGGTAATGGTATCATTCTTTCCCCAGATCAGGCAGCAGGGGAGAGTAAGTTTATGTAAATCCTTTTCTACATTATGCCGGATCGTGGATTTGGCGAGCGAAATAATCTGAATGGCTTTGCGGCTGTTGACCGTAGCATAAATCTCATCCACCAATTCCTTAGTCGCCACTTCCGGTTTATAAAAAGTCAGTTCTGTCTTGGTCTTGATATAGTCGTAATCCCGGCGTCTTGGATAGGTATCGCCCATGCCATGTTCATATAAACCGGAACTGCCACTCAGGGTCAGGGTCTTTACTTTCTCCGGATGCTGGAGCGTATACAGTAAGGCAATATGCCCGCCCATGGAATTACCCAACAGGTGAAATTTTTCCAGCTGCAGTTCATCTGCCACTTCCTGAACAAATTTCATCAGGGTAAAAATATCGACACAGAATCCCAATTCATAAAAAGGAAAGATCGGAACAATGACCCGGTGGGTTTTACGCAGGTGTTCAATCAGGGGTTGAAAATTCTTCACCGAACCAAACAGTCCATACAGGAGAATGATCGGATCTCCCTGTCCTTCATCCGTGAATCGGGGCGCAGTATGTTTGGCAGAAAATAATTTCATATGTAAACATTATCGCGAAAAACTACAGTTTTGGTTCGTTTGCCCGGTAAGGTAATCTATACAGTTCCGGTTTGGGAAGGGTGACTACCCCATCCGGGCGGAAAAATAAGGAAATAACCGTTCGTTACCAATGATTCAGCTAGAATTGAAGAGTAATTAAAGCCCGGGATCAGCGATCACGGGAATCCCCTTGTGTGGGTCAAAGGGTTATAGCCTATTATTTTTGTAGACATCATTTTCCCAATCGATTACCGGTCCCATTGTATCTTTACAGGAATATTAAAGCAGTACTTCAAGATGGCAAAACAACAAAAACCGGCTACCCGTGCAGTAAGAATGCAGACTCCAAAAACGGCGCAGAAAGAACATTCCACGCCTTTGTTTCTGACCAGCAGTTTCACCTATGATTCTGCGGAAGATATGGCCGCGGCCTTTGCCACTGAATCACCGGAAGTCAATATTTATTCCCGCTTTTCGAATCCGGGTGTGGATGAGTTTGTCAATAAGATGGCGGCTCTTGAAGGAGCGGAACATGGGGTAGCAACCGGTACAGGAATGGCCGCGATCTTCTCTACGTTCATGACCTTTCTCAGTAAGGGGGATCATATCATTTCCGCATCCGCCGTCTTTGGGTCCACGCATACCATTCTGACCAAATACCTGCCCAAATGGGGAATTGAGTCTTCTTATTTCGATATGAATCAACCGGAGACGATTGAAGCGTTGGTAAAACCTGCCACAAAAATGCTTTACCTGGAAACGCCGAGTAATCCGGGGCTGGATATTATCGATATTGAATACGTTGCTGCGATTTGTAAAAAGCATTCTATCATGCTGGTCGTTGATAATTGTTTCGCCACTCCCGCCGTTCAGCAACCCATACAATACGGAGCTGACCTGGTGATACATTCTGCTACCAAGTTTATTGATGGCCAGGGACGGGTGTTAGGTGGGGTGATTGTCGGTAAAAAAGAACTGATACACCAGCTCTATCTTTTTATCCGGAATACCGGACCTTCCATGAGCCCCTTTAATGCCTGGGTGCTGAGCAAAAGCCTGGAGACCTTATTTATCCGGATGGATCGGCATGCCGCTTCCGCACTGGCCATTGCCACTAAACTGCAGGGACATGCGAAAATCAGCAGGGTGAAATATCCATTCCTTGAATCGCATCCGCAATACGCCATTGCCAAAAAACAAATGAGCAATGGTGGGGGAATTGTCACTTTTGAATTGAAGGGAGGAGTTGAAAGTGGCCGTAAATTACTGAATGCACTTGAAATGATTTCCATGACCAATAACCTGGGCGACAGCAGCACCATAGACTCTAACCCGGCTTCCACCACCCATTCCAAATTATCGGAAGCGGAACGTCAGTCGGTGGGTATTACCCCAGGTCTGATCCGGGTGTCCGTTGGACTGGAAGATGTGGAGGATATCCTGGATGATTTATTACAGGCCCTGGATAATTCCTGATTATTTTTTCTTTCTTTTGGCCAGCTGCTGTAAAGTAGCCCGCATGTCTTTATGCAGGGGTGCTTCGAGGTCAACTATATTTCCATCTATATCGGTAAAACTCAGCTGAAACGCATGCAAGGCCAACCGGCCGAGGATGGGACGTTCTTCCAGTTCGTTCTTGGATAATTTGAATTTAGATTTTACGGCGGATAAAAGCAGAGGTTTGCCATCTCCATACAATGGGTCGCATACAATCGGGTAGCCGAGGTCTTTCATATGTACCCGGATCTGGTGCGTACGGCCGGTGTGAATGCGAAACTGCAGAAAAGAGAAAATGCCAAAATCTTCCAGGACCTCATAATCAGTCAGTGCTTCTTTTCCTTTAGCGTGGATGATCATCGTCCCGTTTAATGCCGGGTGTTCCATAATCTTCGCTTCAATACTGCCACTGCTGGCTGCCGGTGAGCCAATCACCAGACCCTGGTAAATCTTTTTTGTCTGCCGGTCTTCAAATTGTTTGGAAAGGTATTTATGGGCGTTTTCATTTTTGGCAAAAATGATCAGCCCGCTGGTATCCCGGTCAATCCGGTGCACGGTGAAAATATCTCCATACTTTTCTTTCAGGAGTACTTTCAGCGAGATATCTTTTCCTAAACGGTCAGGGATCGACAATATTCCGGACGGCTTATTTATCGCTACCCAGTTCTCCGTTTCGGCTATAATGGAGTCCTTTAAATTCATGTCAGTTAATTGGGAGTGGCGGGCTATTTTCCTTTGCCAAAATGCTTGAGGTCGCGTACTTCTTTTTCGGTCAGAAAGCGCCATTTACCCCGGTCTACATTCTTTTTGGTGAGTCCGGCAAACACTACGCGGTCCAGGTTACGTACATCATAGCCCATCTTTTCAAAGATGCGGCGTACAATCCGGTTGCGTCCGCTGTGAATTTCAACCCCCACCTGTGATTTGTCTTTTGCATCGGCATAGGCCAGTACATCCACATTCGCGGGACCATCCTCGAGGGTAACCCCGCTCAGGATTTGTTCAAAATCTCTTTTCTCCAGGGGTTTATTCAGGGTAACGTGGTAAACTTTCTTTACTTCATTGCTGGGATGCGTGAGTTTCTGCGCCAGTTCACCATCGTTGGTGAGAATTAAAACACCGGAGGTATTGCGGTCCAGCCGGCCTACCGGGTAAACTCTTTCGGTGGTAGCCCGTGCGATTATATCCAATACCGTTTTCCGGCCCTGCGGATCATCGGTGGTGGTAATGAAATCTTTGGGTTTATTGAGCAGTATATAGACCAGGTTCTTCGCCAGGAAAATCTTTTTTCCGTTGACCCGTACTTCATCCTTGGGCGATACTTTAAAACCGGGTTCATTCACGGTCTCACCATTCACTTTTACAAGCCCCTGCTTGACCAGTTCAGCGGCTTCGCGGCGGGCGGCCACACCGGAGTGGGCGATGTATTTATTAAGGGGCATCAGTTCGTCGCTCTCTTTCCGCTGATGGGATACGGGAGCGGGTGCCTGTCCTTTCTTACCGGACTGCTGATTTACATTGGGGGTCAGGCGTTGACGGGCTTCTGCTTTCTTTTGATCAAAGAAGGCTTCCCTTTCCTTTTTGTCTTTTCTTTTTTCCTGTTTGAATTGTTCTTTAATCGCGGCGTTGCTCTTCTTTTTCGCGAATTTTCCGAAGTTATTTCCGGGTTGCTTCATGGTGAGTAGTTTGCTGTTTTACAACAGTAGTGAGCCGCAAAGGTACGGATTTCCGGCCGGATGGCCGAAACTTGCCTGCAGCAAGATTTTTGCCACGAATTGACACTAAAATGCACGAAAAATACAGAAAGGCAGGCCACGGATCACACAGATACACACGGATTTCAATCAGACTATAAAGTTCTTTTTCCCGCAAAGAGTTAAAGTCTTTACTAACGAGGAAAGAAACTTCAATATTCGTAAGCTCTTATAAAGCTTAGCGGGAATTATTTTTGTCAGCTGTACATAAGATAATGCCATATCCGTGTGTATCTGTGTGATCCGTGGCCTGTATTTTTTTGTGTTTTTTCGTGTGATTTCGTGGCCACCCCCTTTTTGCCGCAGGCAAAAAAAAGGCCCCGATCCGGGGCCTTTACATCATATCATAGAATCATCAAAGGGTTTCTTTTTCAACAGGAGGAGGCGGAGGAGTTTTATGTCCTTTTGGTCCCTTGGGACCTTTACCGGGACCTTCACCACGACCTGGGCCTTGTTTTCTTCCTTCCTTCATTTTCTTCAATTGCTCTTCGGTGAGAATAGACTTCATATTCTCTTTTTGTTTTTTACCCAGCTCACGCATTTGCTCACGTTTCTGTTCTTCGGTGAGCGCTTTGTTTTCACGGATCGCTTTCATTTTATCACCCATTTCTTTACGGCTCTTTTCCAGTTTAGCGGATTGCTCTTCAGTAAGTCCGAGCTGTGTTTTCATTTTCTCCGCTCTTAGCTTCATCATTTCCTGCTGTTTGGCCTGTCCCTCTTTTTTACGCTGTTCCATTTTGGCCTTTTGTTCAGGCGTGAACACGCTTTCCATCTTTGCCTTATGTTCTTTCACCAGGCTTTCTCTTTTCGCCTTCCATTCCTTCACGGTAATGTTGTCATTCTTTTTCAGCTCTTCCATTTTTTTACGGAAAGCATCCTTCTCCGTTTTAAACTGTTCCTTTTGGGCATCCGTCAGGTTCAGTTCTTTCATGGCTTTATGGCGTTCCGGTCCTCCCTTTTGCTTATGATGCATCATGGGTGGATGGTCTGCTTTTCTTTCAGGGATTTCCTGGGCATTGGCATTGAATACAAGCGCCATGGCCAGTACGGGGAGCATTAACTTTTTCATGATTTACTTTTTCTTTGAGACGAGGGCCTGAATGGATAACCTTCGCCGGTCAAGGTTAATTAATGTGAATAGGGTAGAGACCGGCAGGAAAGGCCCGGGTTTAACCGAACTAAGAAATAATTCGTAATTATTTTCTGCTGAGGGTGTTTAACAATAATTCAGGAGGTTGTTAATGTTGACAGGTTAACAAGTTAATAGGTTGACAAGGCGGTTTCCTTAGAAGGTCCCTTGTCAACCTATCAACTTTTCAACCTGTTAACCTACTCTTTATTAGCTAGCTGTCCGCATGCCGCGTCAATATCCTTCCCCCTGCTTTTCCGTAACCGGACATTCACCCGGTGCTTCTCCAGGTACTGCATAAAGGCCTGCACCTTGGCTTCTTCGGGCTTTTCGTATTTGGCGAATTCGATGGGATTGTATTCGATGATATTGATCAGGTCGGCCGGGACCTGGCGGTAAATTTTGATCAGGTCGTCCGCGTCTCTCAGCGAGTCATTGAAATCCTTGAACAGGATATATTCAAACGTGATCTCGTTGCCGGTCTGTTTGTAGAAATAATTGAGCGCATCCGTCAGGGTCTTGAGATTGTTCGTGTCATTGATCGGCATGATCTCATGCCGTTTGGCATCAGTGGCCGCATGCAATGATAAAGCAAGTTTGAATTTCACTTTATCATCCCCCAGCTGGCGGATTCCTTTGGCCACCCCGGCGGTAGAAACGGTGATCCGGCGGGGACTCATGGCCAATCCGTCGGGAGAAGTGATCCGTTCGATGGACCGGATCACATTTTTATAATTGAGCAGGGGTTCACCCATGCCCATAAAGACGATATTGCTCAGTTTTTTGCCATGTACCCTTTCACTCTGCTGATTAATCAGCACCACTTCATCATAGATCTCATCAAATTCCAGGTTACGCTTCCGGTCGATATACCCGGTGGCACAGAATTTACAGCTCAGTGAACAACCGATCTGAGAGGATACACAGGCGGTATATCGGGCAGTGGTGGGAATCAGGACTCCTTCCACGAGGTGCCCGTCCCAGGTTTTAAACCGGGATTTGATGGTGCCGTCGGCCGAATACTGGGTGGCATCGATGGTCAGGGCCGGCAGGGTGAATTGCTCGCCCAGTAACTGACGCATGTCTTTACTCAGGTTGGTCATATCCGCAAAACTCAGGGCGCCTTTCTGCCAAAGCCATTCATAGACCTGTTTGGCTCTGAATTTTTTTTCTCCCAGTTCAGCAAAAAAGGTTTCAATTTCCGCGAGGGTAAGATGCCGTATATTTTTCAGTGTCTTTTTCATCCGTGGCAAAGATAACCATGCGGCCGGGATTAAATGAATTCCCGGATATTTGCTTCAAATCAAGGAGCATGAACCCTGTATATATCATTGATACTGTCAGAACGCCTGTCGGCCGTTACGGAGGCATCCTTAGCAGTATCCGTCCCGACGATTTGCTGGCTTATATCATCCGGGCCTTGCTTCGCCGGAATGAGACCGTAGATCCGGCCGCAATTGAGGACGTAATTGCCGGTGCAGCCAACCAGGCCGGGGAAGATAACCGGAATGTGGCCCGGATGGCCGCCCTGCTGGCTGGTTTACCCGTAACGGTGGGTGGCAATACGGTCAACCGTCTCTGTGGTTCCGGCCTCCAGGCCATTATGGACGGAGCCCGGCAGATCGCCTGCGGGGATGCAGAAATCGTAATCGCAGCCGGGGTGGAAAGTATGAGCCGGGCCCCATTTGTACAACCCAAAACCACCGAAGCCTTTGGCCGAACAGCCGAAATTTATGATACCACGATGGGTTGGCGCTTTGTCAATAAAGCCCTGGCTTCCATGTATCATCCCTTTACTATGGGTGAAACCGCGGAGAATGTGGCCCGTCAGTGGAAGATCAGTCGGGAAGAACAGGATGTATTTGCCCTGGGTTCGCAACAGAAATATGCAGCTGCAAAGGCCGCTGATAAATGGGCCGATGAAATAACCCCCGTGGAACTGACTCAAAAGGGACTGGTCAGTTGGGTCGTGAATGATGAACATCCCAGGGAAACCAGTCTTGAAAAACTGGCGGCATTAAAACCTGCTTTTCTTAAAGAGGGGACGGTTACGGCAGGTAACTCATCCGGTATCAATGATGGTTCTGCGGCTATGTTACTGGCCAGTGAAGGGGCTGTAAAAAAATTTGGACTTCAGCCGATGGCCCGTATCCGTTCGATGGCTACTGCAGGTGTAGATCCTGCAATCATGGGAATCGGTCCGGTTCCGGCTACCCAAAAAGCGCTGCAACGGGCTGGCCTGTCAATGGGAGAATTGGACCTGGTGGAACTGAATGAAGCCTTTGCCTCTCAATCCATAGCCTGTATGCGTGAGCTGGAATTGGATCCTGAAAAAGTGAATGTAAATGGAGGGGCCATCGCAATTGGTCATCCGCTCGGCTGCAGTGGGGTACGGATATCCGCCACGCTGCTGCACGAACTGTGGAGAAGGAATGCTCGTTTCGGGCTGGCTACTATGTGTGTAGGGGTTGGTCAGGGAGCTGCCATCATTTATGAGAAATGCTGAAAAATTAACACAAGGCGTAACCTTTGGCGCTTTTTTTCGTTTAATTTGAAATAAATACCACATATATGAAAAAAATTGTGCTCGCTCTTTTCGCCTTTCTGGCCTATACTGCAGCTCAGGCCCAGACGGATACTTTATTTCAACAATACACGGGTAAATATATTTTTCCGGATGGCAGCCCGGTTAAGGAAATCGGGGTGATTGTGCAGGAGGGTGTGCTCACCGCCACATCAGTTATGGGTAACTCCGAACTGCGTAAAACTGAAACCAAAGATGTGTTTGAAATAGTGTCGTTTGCCGGTACCGCCACTTTTAAACGGAATGCGGACGGGAAAGTAAATGGTTTGCAGATACAGGTGGAAGATGTAAATATGGAAGGAACGAAAACAGAAGAGGGGATTGGATATTTTCTCAGAAAGAGAGAGGTTGTACAGTGGTAAGTGAAAATTAAAAAGTCAAAAGTAAAAAAGCCCGTCAGTATCAATACTGACGGGCTTTTGTTTATAGAAAATTGTTATTACCCTTTTGTCTTAGCGGGCGTTTTTGATTTGCTGACTGGTTTTTTAACGGGTGCTTTTTTAGGTGCTGGCGGGGCTTCTTTCGGCGCATCAGTTACAACATCATCCTGCATAATTTCAGGCGTGTCAGCCATTTCTTTTTTCGCTTTTGCCTTTTGCATACTGGCACGATTGGCCATTTCAAATAGTTGTTCCAGCACATTTTTATCGGGGTTGCTAAAGCGGAACTCCATCTGGCTATTCATACTTCCTTCGGCATAGTCACCTCCGGTAATGACCAGCTGATCAAACATCTCCAGCATCTCCATCGTCTGGTTGTTTTTAGATTTCCCCGGCTTTCCAGCCATACTAAAAACCATCGTCATGATATCCCTGAAGCCAAGGCTCATCCACATATTTCCTTTTTGATTGGACGGTAACCAGGCCGGCAGGGGGGCATTACCGGAATGGTTGAGATAAGCTTCGGCCATGGCAGCAGAGTGGGCAATTACACAAAGACTGTCATTATACATAATTGCAGGACGGAAGACGCTCATGATCTTTTCTCCTTTTTCTGTAGCTGCCAATGAATCCATTTTACGATCGGCCAATGCTTTCAGTTGGGCAACAGCAGCTTTATCAGCTACAGGGATCACAATAAATAATCCCAGGTTTTCCAGGATTTTTTTCTTCTCCCCGTTATCATCTTCCTTCGCCGGCATTTCCATAATGGCCATCATCGCTTTGTTTTGAAATCCTTTCTGAAACAGACTAAGATCAACTTTCAGGTATTGTTTCAGGCTGTCTATAAACCCGGCCATCCCGTTTTGCTTGCTGATCTCACCTGACATATCCTTATTGAAAGCACTCATCATCAGCATCAGGATTTTTCCCTGTGGCAACCGGCTGACCAGTTGAGTGGGTAGTGGCTCCTGCGGATATTTTTGGTAGATGGCACCCATTTCCGGACTTATATAATTGCGTATAGCCCCCGCTATTTTACCATTTTCAAAATTGACAATACTGGTGCTTTCAGTTCCCTGCGCAGCTTGCAGGGTTGACAAAAACCGGGTCACAAATGGAGGAAGTTGTTGGATATCTTTGGTAGTTGCCGGTTTAACTCCGCTGTTCCAGATCCGGATATCGCCGCTTTCATTCATCAGTTTGCTGAATACCGGGCTGTTCACAAACGCATTGTTTGTATTGGGCGTAAGTGCTGCAAAACATTTTTCCTTCAGTTCATTATTCAGGCGTTCGGCCACTTCATTCATCCGGACGTCCATATCACGGGTATCTGATGTATCAATAAAAACAGCATTCAATTCTTTTTTGCCATTACTGATCCCGGTTACGATCATTACTTCATCGTTCCAGGCAATGGCAGGGCCAAATGATTTGGGCAATAGCAGCCGGTTGCTGCCAAATACCTGGATCCGGCTGACTTCGCCCTTATTCATTTTTTCCATCAGGGCAGTAAATTTTCCGGAATCACCAAGGCGGGCGATCAGCAGTGGTGATGTACTTTCTCCATCTTCACCCGTAATGACCGTCAGGATAAAGTCCGTCGAAAAATCAATGCCTGTTCCGGAAGGATCTGACAGGAAATTTTTGATCTCTCCATTGTCATTTTTCATCATATCCTGGTAAAGCGAACTCGCACGGAAAGTTTCGCCGGGAACTTTGGAGGCGATTTTTATCAGGTTAAACCGCATCACCATACGGCTGCCGGGCTGAATGTACTTGTAAAGCAGATTGTCTTGTGCAAAACTCAGCTGGCTGCTGATCAGCACCAGCGCAATGAGGATAAGGTGTTTGATTTTCATAATCAGAATTTGTAGTTCAGTAAATCAGTGAAAGAAAGGGTTTGTTGCACCCCGGTGGCCAGTTCTTTCAGGTTACAACTGTTGCTGGCCAGTTCTTTTTCGCCGAGGATAACGATATAAGGAATATTCTTTTTCTCTGCGTATTTGAATTGTTTATCAAATTTGGATGACTCGTGATAGAGTTCCCCACGGATACCCTGACCGCGGAGTTGTTGCAGCAGTTCAAAGGCTTTTTTACTTTCTGCTTCACCGAGATTGAAAAACAGCACTTGTGTTCCGACATGTACATCTGCCGGGAACAGTTTCAGTTCTTCCAGCACATCATAAATACGGTCTACACCGAAAGAAACACCTACACCAGGTATATTGGGTACACCAAATAAACCGGTCAGGTCATCATAACGTCCGCCGCCGCCTATACTGCCCATTTTTACAGTGGCAGGGGCCTTGGCTTCGAAGATGATGCCGGTATAGTAGTTGAGGCCGCGGGCAAGTGTTGGATCTACAAATAGTCGGGAGTCGGGAGTCGGGAGTCGGGAGTCAGCATCTTTAAACGCATTTGTCAATAGTTGAAGCTCCTCAATTCCTTTTTGTCCATTGAGGTTTCCTCCGATCAGCTGCGATAGTCCGGCAATGATTTCATCATTTGTTCCGGTAATGTTTAAATATTTTTCAATGATATTGATCTGGTCGTCGGTTAAACCGCGGGTGGCTAATTCTTCTTTTACCTTATCAATACCGATCTTATCGAGTTTATCAATAGCTACGGTGATATCGGTCATTTTATCCGCACCTCCGCAGGTTTCAGCCAATGCGGCCAGTACTTTGCGGCTGTTGATCCGAAGTTCATATCCGGTTAATCCAAGTTTGGTAAATACTTGATGGTAAATGGACGCCAGTTCCACTTCGTTCAGCAGGGACTGACTGCCTACCACATCGGCATCACATTGGTAAAATTCGCGGTAGCGGCCTTTTTGCGGACGATCGGCCCGCCATACCGGCTGTACCTGGTAACGTTTAAAAGGAAAAACCAGCTGCGCATGATTCATGGCCACATACCGGGCAAATGGAATCGTCAGGTCATATTTCAACGCCCGCTCGGTAATGCCTTTATTATTTTTCCCCTGTAATACTTTTTCAAAATCCTCCCGGACCTGGGTTTCCTTTTCCGGATTATCGAGACCGTTATTAAGGATTTTAAAAATCAGTTTATCGCCTTCTTCCCCGTATTTCCCCATCAGGGTATCCAGGTTTTCCATGGCCGGTGTTTCCAGCGGCTGAAAACCGTATAATTCAAAAACCGATCGGATCGTGTCCAGGATATACATCCGCTTCCGTACCACATCCGGTCCGAAATCACGTGTTCCCTGGGGTATGCTTGCTTTCGCCATTTTATTGCGTAATGAAAATTGAATATTGAGTATTGAATATTGTGTTCAAGGGAAAATGCTGCATTATATTTTTGTTCCGTATTTCCGTACAATCTCCTCACATACTTCCTCGATCATCCGGTATACTTCATGATAGCCCGGTTCTGGTCCGTACCAGGGATCCGGCACCTCTTTGTTTTTTCCCGGATGCAGTTCATTCATCAGCAGATCGGCCTTTAACGGATCGAACGATTTACGGGCGATGAATTTGATTTCTTCCATCACATCTCCGGCAAGCGCATAGATTTTGTCATAAACCTGGAAGTCCTCCGCCCGGAACCGCCGCGACCGCTGCTGGCTGATATCGATCCCATTGATCCGGGCTACTTTCTGTGATAATGGATGCGGAGCTTCGCCGGTATGATAGCCATTGGTACCGGCACTTTCCACACTCCAGTTTAAGCCTGCTTTAAAGGCCTTGTCCTGCAGAATTCCTTCTGCCAGCGGACTGCGGCAGATATTCCCCAGGCAGACCATCAGAATCTTCATGCTGCAAATATAAACAGCCGGAGGGAGCTATACATGATTTGCATCCGAATAATACACATTGAATGGATTGTTAAGGTTTTTGCTAAGACCGGTAATCCGTGTGGATTTATGTAATTGCTGCATCTTACTGTCAAAGCAGCAATTATGAAAGAGAACAACACCCCATCACTGAGTTTTGACGATATCGTCTTTGAAAACCGTAATAAGAGTTATGGAGCCTATGATTTACGGAACGGGTATGCCAACCGGATGCTGGCCGCATTGGGAGCCGGAATGTCTGTACTACTGTTGGGTACTCTTTTTTTTATAAACAGGGATAATACGGCTGAGGAGATGCCGGTGGTTGTTCGGGGAGAGGGATTGCTTGTCCGCACGATTGAAATACCAATTGAAAAACCGGTGGAAACGCTAAAACCAAACGAAGCCCGTCCGCAAAAACAGGTGCAGCATACCGCAACCGTAAAATATATCAGTAATATAAAAATTGAAAAGGAAGTGAAAGACGAGATGGTAGCGGTGGAAGATATAGCCGGGAAAAACATAGGGGACAAAGATCAGAAAGGAGAAAAGGCGGATGGAACTGTCGGACCTGAGCCTGAAACTGTGGCTGATGGTAATGGGACAGGATTGTCAGCACCCGCCGCTCCGGATTTCTCTGCTATCGAAAAAGCACCTGAATTTCCAGGTGGAGCAGCCGCACTCCGGAAGTTTCTGGCCCGTAACCTGGTATCACCGGGCAACCTGGAAGAAGGTGAGATGAAAACCGTTCGGGTACGGTTCAGGGTTGAAAAGGACGGATCTGTCAGCAGCCTCGAAATACTGTCCACAGCGGGTGATGATTTTGATGATGAAGTAGTTAGGGTATGCCGCAGGATGCCCAAATGGATTCCGGCCCTGCAAAATGGAACAAATGTGCCGGTAAGCTATATATTGCCCGTAACTTTTATGGGTTCAGAGTAACAAAATTTATCTAATTTGCTCCACCCTGGAGTTGCCTGGTTTTCTAATGGCAAAAATGGTTAAGGCAGGGATTAATAAATGTGATTCCATGTTGGAAGAATACGAAAGACGTAAAAGAAAACAGGTAGCCGGAATGAAGTCCCTGATGGATTATGGAATGGGAGGACTGATCCTGCTGATGGGCCTGGTCTTTATTTTCAGGATGTACTTAGGTGTCAATCATCCGGTTAATATTAAAATGGGAAAACCGGATACACTTGAAAAAATATTCGGAGGCCTTTCTATAGTCTATGGGTTATGGCGGATTTACAGGGGATACAAGAAAAATTATTTCAGATGAATGGTACTGGTATGCGGTGTATCGCGAATAAGGCAGCCTTTTTTTTACTCTTTATTGTCATGGGTTTGTTTTCCTGTAAATCATTTGAGGAGCAGGAAAGAGCTTTGCCGGACACCAGTGACCGGGGAACTATTTATGTGAGTGCGGATGAAAGCTTCAAACCGGTGATCGATGAACAGGTACAGGTATATGAATCCAATCATCCGGGAACTAAGATCAATGTGGAATATAAACCGGAAGCAGATTGCCTGAAGGATTTGCTGACAGACAGTGTTCGCATGGTGATCGTGACCAGGAGAGCTTCGGTGGATGAAAAAGAAGTGGTGGCAGATTCGTTGAAAGTACAGGCCAGGAGTATGGTGGTGGCCCGTGACGGAGTAGCTGTCGTCCTGCCCCCGGGCTCACCGGATACACTTTTGACTATGAATGACATCCGCGCCATACTGACCGGAAAATTTAAGAAAAATTTAATTCCGGTATTTGACGGGGTAAAAGCAACCAGTACGGTACGTTTTATCATCGATTCTATATTGAAAGGGGATTCACTGACCCCGGCGGCTATGGCAGCCAGAAGCAGTGAGGAAGTAATTGATTATGTATCGGAGAATTCCGGAGTGGTGGGTTTTATTGGGGTGAGCTGGATCGGAAACAGGGAAGACAGCAGTTATTTGAGTTTTTCGAAGAAAGTCAGCGTTGCTTACCTGCAGGCTACTGATATTCCTGATTCGTATGTGAAAGCGTATCAGGCAAATATTTACCTGAAAAGGTATCCGATGGTACGGGATTTGGTTTATATCCTGAAGGAGAACCACCGGGGATTGGGAACAGGCTTTGCGAATTTTATGAGCGGGGAGATTGGTCAGCTTATTTTTAAAAGAGCTTACCTGGCACCCAGCTTTAAATTTCTCTCGATAAGACCGGTAAAGTTAAATGAGTGACAAATGATTTATATTTACAACTTTTAAAAGGGAACAGTAAAATGAAGAAAACCACAATCTCAATTCTGACACTTGCTTTATTATTTACGGCAGGTCTCAGCGCCCAGACGCTGCAGGATGGTAAAAATCATCTTTTTGCAGAACGGTACAATAGTGCGATTAATAGCTTTAATCAGCTGATTGCTTCAAATCCGAACAATATTGAAGCCATCTACTGGTTGGGGCAGTCCATTCTGCAAAGTGAGGAGATCATGTCTTCCCGGATCGCTAAAACCCGTCAGCTGTATGAGAAAGCCATGCAGACCAGTAACGGGGCACCCCTGATTACCGTCGGATTGGGTCATGTGGATTTATTGGAAAATAAGACGAATGATGCCCGCCAGAAATTTGAAACCGCACTTACAATGACCAGGACCAAGAAAGGGGAGAATATCGACATTCTCAATGCTGTGGGACTGGCCAATGCAGATGCAAAGGCGGGGGATTACGAATACGTGATCGCTAAACTTAAAGATGCGATTGATAACAAGAATGCAAAAAATCCGGAGACTGCTGTATGGCTGGGTAATGCCCTTCGTAAAGCCCGTCCCGGCGAAGGTGGAGGAGAAGCCTTCCGTTACTATACAAAGGCCCTGGAATTCAATCCGAATTTCCCGCTGGCAAATCTGCGGCTGGCTAAACTGTTCGAGTCTCAGAAAAACTGGGAATTGGTGTTTCAATACCTGACAGCCGCTACAAAAAATGACGACAAATTCACTGCCGCGTATTACGAATTGTTTTACTATTACTTTGTCCGGCTTGATTATACTTCCGCTGAAGCCCAGCTGAAGAAATATATCGATTCGAAAATGCCCGAGAAAGACATTCAGGATGAATACCTGTATGCCATGTTATGCTGGGCAAATAAAGATTATAATTGTGCGACCAGCAAAGGAGAAGTGGTGGTGAAGTCCCTGGGTGAGAATACTAAACCAAAGGTATACCGGTTGCTGGCTGATGCCTATTTTACCAAAACAGAATTTTCAGAAGCCAAAAAATACAGTGACGCTTTCTTCAACAAGAAAAATCCGGATGACTTGCTGCTGTATGATTACCAGCTGAGAGCGGATATCCTGGATAAGACAGGTGGTACAATGGATGAAGTCTTTAATACATATTTACAAGGGGCATTACTGGATACCACCGCCTCGCTGAAAGTCGATTTCCTGAAAACAGGAGCCGATAAATTCAAGGCAAAAGGGGACAGTGCAAGCCGTGAGCGGGAAGGGGATCTCCGCCTGCAAATGATCCGGATTAAGGGAACACCCAGTCAGCGTGATTATTTTGATGCCGGATTTGCTTATTACCAGGCCAAGAATTACCATCGGGCAGATAGTGTTTTTGATGTGTTTGTAGAAAAATTCCCTGACGAGACGTATGGTTATATGATGGAATATAATATCCACCGGGCTATTGACAGCACCATGGAAAACGGTGCGGCTGTTCCCTGGGCAGAAAAATACCTGCAAATACTGGAAAAAGATACCGTCAAAAATAAGAACAGCATTCTCGGGGTAGCCGGATATCTGGCTCAGTACCATGCGAATATTGCTAAGGATAAGGAAAAAGCCATAGAATATCTTCAACGGATGTTGAACCTGGACCCCACAAATGAAGTGATTCAGAAAAATATTGAGATCCTGAAGAAATCGCTTTCTCCGGATACCCGTCCGGCCAGTAACCAGCCTGGAAAAAGCACGGCTCCGGTCGCAAAAACAGTCAAAACGCCACCCGGTGCTAAAACAGCAGCAACCCCGGTAGTAAAGAAATAAACTCGGTTTTTCTTCTTTTACAAAAGTCCCCCGCATTTGCGGGGGCTTTTCTTTTGTATCAGGGGCCTGCCTGATTTTTAATTCAGGTAAATTCAGACAGCCGCCTTATTTTTGCGGCGGAGTAAAAAAGTTTATGATTTACCTGCTTCAAACCGGTTCAACTAATGCAAATGCAGCGAGTTATCTGCCGGTAGCCCTACAGATTGCATTTGCCGTAGGATTAGTTGCCTTTCTTATGGCCGTAACCCACTGGCTGGGTCCCAAACGTGTCACTTCCGATAAATTACAGAATTTCACCAGTGGTATTGAGTCCCACGGAGATGCCCGCCAACCTATGGCAATCAAGTATTTCCTGACTGCAATCCTCTTTGTGTTATTCGACGTGG
Organism: Bacteroidota bacterium; assembly: GCA_963169885.1. Classification (GTDB taxonomy): domain Bacteria; phylum Bacteroidota; class Bacteroidia; order Chitinophagales; family Chitinophagaceae; genus JJ008. Next base: position 19,337 of record CAUJFR010000012.1, on the reverse strand, counting down.
AAGTGATCTTTTTCTATCCTTATGCCGTCAATTTCAAAGAACTGGGATGGGCCGGTTTCTGGGCTGTGACCATGTTTGTCGGATTCTTCCTGTGCGGATTTATATATATTATTAAGAAAGGTGCCCTGAAATGGGAGGATTAATAAAGTAAAAATGTAAAAATCAAAATTCAAAACAGAGAACTATCCGGATTCCGGCGTTGTTACTATTTTGACTTTTTATTTTTGACTTTCAATTTTTTAATATGGCTCGTCCGGTATCATACAACCTCATTCACAAGCCGCTGGAAGCGGATATCAGTATTGCCAACCTGCCCGATGGGCACCAGGGCGAAGGTTTTTTTGCGACCAAGCTGAATGATGTCATTGGCCTGGCCCGGAAAAACTCGATCTGGCCCCTGCCTTTTGCTACCTCCTGCTGTGGAATCGAATTTATGGCCACCATGGGTTCCCACTACGATCTGGGTCGTTTTGGCGCCGAAAGGGTGGGCTTTTCGCCCCGCCAGTGTGATCTGCTGATGGTGATGGGTACTATTGCCAAAAAAATGGGCCCTGTCGTAAAACAGGTTTATCTCCAGATGGCCGAACCCCGCTGGGTAATTGCCGTGGGAGCCTGTGCCAGTAGCGGAGGTATTTTCGATACCTACAGCGTGCTGCAGGGAATCGATCAGGTGGTACCGGTGGATGTATATGTACCCGGTTGTCCGCCCCGCCCTGAAGCGATTATTGACGGAGTGCTTCGTATACAGGACCTGATCGGTAAAGAAAGTCTTCGGAGAAGAAATGGAGACCAGTATAAGGCCTTGCTGGAAGGCTACGGTATACAGTAAAAGGAACCAAGATGCCAAGATCCAAATAAGCGTCAAATGTCAATGACTAATGAAATAATCAAACAGCGGCTTACGGAGAAATTCGGGGAGCAGGTTTCTGCCTTCGAAGATTCTTACGGTATGCTGTCTTTTGAAGCTCCCAAAGAGCTGAATCTGAAAGTGCTGAATTTTCTGTACGATGATGAGCAGCTGAAGTTCCGTTTCATGACGGATCTGACCGGCGTTCATTATCCAAATCAGGCCGGACGCGAACTGGCCGTGGTGTACCACCTCCACAACCTGGTGGATAATATCCGGCTCCGCTTCAAAGTGTTTACCGATATCAATCAGCCGGACATTTACACGGCTACCGGGTTATTCTCCGCCGCCAACTGGATGGAAAGGGAAACCTATGATTTCTTCGGGGTGAATTTTGTGGGACATCCGAATCTGAAGCGTATCCTGAATGTGGACGAAATGGATTATTTCCCCTTACGGAAAGAATTCCCGCTGGAAGACCAGACACGGATTGATAAGGATGATGAAATGTTTGGAAGGGGGTAATGATCAATTAGTCAATATGCCAATGTGCCAATTGGGGGAGACACTGAAAGATTGAATAACAGACACATTTAAAAAATGTCAGAACATCATATCAAATTACCGGAAGGGTCGATCGAGAAAACCACCACCACGCTGAACCTGGGTCCCACACACCCGGCCACACACGGGGTGATGCAGAATATTCTGGAGCTCGACGGCGAAAGAATTGTTTCTACCGAACAGACCATCGGGTACATCCACCGGGCTTTTGAAAAGCTTGCCGAGCGTCGTCCGTTGGCCCAGATCACTACGCTGACCGACCGCTTAAACTATTGCTCTTCTCCCCTGAATAATATGGGCTGGCACCTGACCTGCGAGAAACTGCTCGGGGTAAAAACGCCTAAACGCGTGGACTATCTCCGCGTGATCATCATGGAACTGGCCCGTATCTCCGATCACCTGATCTGTAACTCCATCGTGGGAGTGGATGCCGGTGCTTACACGGGTTTCCTCTACGTGATGCAGTATCGTGAACTGATCTATGAGATTTATGAAGAAGTATGCGGTGCCCGCCTCACCACCAATATTGGTCGTATCGGCGGTTTTGAACGCAACTTCAATGATATCGCTTTTCAGAAGCTGGAGAAATTTCTCCGCGAATATCCCGCCGTTCTGAGAGAGTTTGAAAACCTCTTCCAGCGTAACCGGATTTTCATGGAACGGACCATCGGTACGGGGGCCATCAGCGCGGAAAGAGCATTGAATTACGGCTTTACCGGTCCCAACCTGCGTGCCGCAGGAGTGGACTATGATGTACGGGTGCATTCACCGTACAGTTCTTACGAAGATTTTCAGTTTAATATACCCGTAGGTACTACCGGTGACAATTACGATCGCTGGCTGGTACGTGAAAAAGAAATGTGGGAAAGTCTGAGCATTATTGAACAGGCTTACCAGAAAGTACAGGAATTCAAAGGGGCAGAGGCCGATGTATTCCATGCGGATGTGCCCGAATACTACCTGCCTCCCAAAGCCGAAGTATACACGAAAATGGAAGCCCTGATCTATCATTTCAAGATCATTATGGGGGAGACCAACATCCCGGCCGGGGAAGTGTACAATTCGATTGAAGCGGGAAACGGGGAATTAGGGTTTTACCTGGTCAGTGATGGCGGACGTACGCCGTACAGGCTGCACTTCCGCCGCCCTTGTTTTGTTTACTACCAGGCCTATGAAGAACTGATCAAGGGGTCAATGCTGAGTGATGCGATCATGACGATGAGTAGCCTGAACCTGATTGCCGGAGAATTAGATGCGTAAGTTTTGTCATGCAACGTATGATAAAGCCCGGCGTTTGAATTAATAATGTTAAGTATGTTGAAATTTTCAGATCATAAAATGAACGAAGTGCAGGGCATCATCTCCCGCTATCCCCAGGGAAAGCAGAAGAGTGCCCTGATCCCGGTGCTGCATATTGCTCAGCAGGAGTTTGGTGGCTGGCTGAGTACCGAAACCATGGACTATGTGGCATCTGTACTCCAGCTGAAACCGATCGAAGTATATGAAGTGGCGACCTTCTACAGTATGTTCAACCTGAAACCGGTGGGCAAATACATGTTTGAAGTATGCCAGACCGGTCCCTGTATGCTCAATGGCAGTGATGATATCGTGAAATATATCTTTGACACCCTGGGTATAAAACCCGGTGAGACGACTGCAGATGGATTGTTTACCCTGAAAACCGTTGAGTGCCTGGGCGCCTGTGGCTATGCGCCGATGATGCAGCAGGGTAAATACTACCGGGAACACCTGACCAAAGAAAAAATTGATGCCATTATTGCGGAATGCAGAAACACAGCCGCACAACAAAACTGATGAAAAAAATAATCACCATATTGTTTTTAAGCATGGGCCTTTCCGGCATAGCCCAGTCAAAAGACCAGGTGAAAGTACTGGCCGCATCCAAACAGTTCCAGGAAACCGTATTCGGGAGCAAGGATAGCCTGATACTGGAACGATTATTTGCCGCCACTGTTCATTATGAGCATTCAAGTGGAAAAGTGGAGAACCGGGCTGAAGCGATCCGTGGAATCAGCCGGAATAAATCAGTCTATGTGATGATACCCGATCCGTCGCCTTACAAGATCAGTAAGCAAGGAGATACACTTGTGGTGAATACCGTGCTGAAAGCGGTGGAGCAGAAAGCTGATGGAAGCAAAACGGACCTGAACCTGTCAATCGACTTGTACTGGATAAAAGAAGGAAAGCAGTGGAAGCTGACCAAAAGGGTGGCGACAAAACGGCATGAATGAAGTTCTTTGTAACGATAGTTCTTTTATGCTGGCAGATGGCCGGCCTGGCGCAGACCGATGAGGTCAAATTGACCAGTACACTGAAAGAATTTCACCAGGCCCTGGTGAATAAGAATAAGGTGTCCATCAACCAGCAAACTGATAAGGCATTGAGCTACGGTCATAGTAACGGCTGGGTGGAAACCAAGAAAGAACTGATTGAACACCTGGAAAGCGGTTATATGGAGTATAACAGTTTCCGGGAGGATAGTATAAAAGTGGAAGTGAACGGGAATGTGGCGCATGCCCGTTTTATAGCGGAAATCAATGCCACGATGAGCGGAAAGGAATTCACGTTTCAGTTGCGGGTGTTGGAAGTGTGGGTGAAGAAAGGGAAACGGTGGGTGCTGTTTGCAAGACAGGCCGTAAGGAAGTAAAAATTAAAAAGTCAAAAGTAAAAAAATCTATAGCAGGAGTCGGTTTAATGAATGGTGAATCGCTGTAATGTAAATTCGAATTGAGTGTTTTTTAATTTTTACTTTTAACTTTTGACTTGTTCTGGCCGATTCTTTAGAAAGAAGAAATTATAAAATGGGACGTAAATTATTATTAGACAAAGCGCACGTTGAAAACATCCGGCTCTACGATGTATACCGTCGTGAAGGTGGTTACCGCAGTGTGGAGAAGGCCCTGAAATCAATGAGCCCCGACCAGGTAACGGAGGAGGTGAAGAAAAGCGGATTGCGGGGACGTGGCGGTGCGGGTTTCCCCACAGGCATGAAATGGAGTTTCCTGGCCAAACCGGAAGGAGTACCCCGTTACCTCGTGGTGAATGCCGATGAATCCGAACCCGGAACCTTCAAGGACCGCTACCTGATGGAGTTCATACCCCACCTGCTGATCGAGGGAATGATCACGGCCTCTTTTGCACTAGGCTCTAAAACTTCTTATATATATATCCGGGGGGAATATGCCTGGATCGTGGATATCCTGGAACAGGCTATTGCCGAAGCAAAAAACAATGGCTGGCTGGGAAAAAATATTTTAGGCAGCGGATTTGATTGTGAGATTTATGTACAGCGCGGGGCAGGTGCCTATATCTGCGGCGAGGAAACCGCACTCATCGAATCACTGGAAGGCAAACGTGGAAATCCAAGAATCAAACCACCGTTCCCGGCCGTGAAAGGATTGTGGGATTGCCCGACGGTAGTAAATAACGTAGAGACCATTGCCGCAGTAGTGCCCATCATCAATGAAGGTGGTGAAGAATATGCAAAGATCGGAGTCGGCAAATCCACAGGTACCAAACTGATCTCGGCCTGTGGTAACCTCAACAAGCCGGGTGTATACGAGATCGACATGACGATATCTGTAGAAGAGTTTATCTACAGCGATGAATATTGTGGTGGTATCCCTAACGGGAAAAAACTGAAAGCCTGTATTCCGGGCGGATCTTCCGTTCCTATTTTACCTGCTAATCTGTTGCTGAAAACCGCAAAAGGGGAGACCCGCCTGATGAACTATGAAAGTTTATCGGATGGTGGATTTGCCACTGGTTCCATGATGGGTTCCGGCGGATTTATTGTCATGGATGATACGCAGTGCGTGGTAAAACATACCTACACACTGGCCCGCTTCTATCGTCATGAAAGCTGCGGACAATGTTCCCCTTGTCGTGAAGGTACCGGCTGGATGGAAAAGATCCTGCTGAATCTCGAAAACGGAAAGGGAAAGATGAGCGATATTGATCTGCTCTGGGATATCCAGCGTAAGATCGAAGGGAATACGATTTGTCCGCTGGGTGATGCGGCTGCATGGCCGGTGGCCGCGGCGATCCGTCACTTCCGGGATGAATTTGAGTGGCATGTTACGAATCCGGACGATGCGGTCAGAAGGAATTACGGCATCGGGCATTATGCGGATCCGATTCATGTTCCGGTGGGGTAAGTAAAAATTCAAAAGTAAAAAGTAAAAAATGCTAAAGCAGAAAGAGGTTTAAAGGAATGGAAGTGAGGTTTGAGGATTTTGAGGTGAATGACGAAGGGAGGCCATATAATACAAGGCACCGGGCTTTTTACTTTTCAAGGGAAGTTGTTGAGTTTGTGAAGAAGAGCAGGTATGAAAAGGTCTTTTATTCGATGTTTGATCAGTTGGTAAGAATTGCAACATCTGTCGGTGCGAATCTGGCAGAAGGGAAAGCCGGGAGTACAAGGAAGGATTGGAAAAACTATTTTTTATTCGCACTGAAATCGGCAAACGAAACAAAATACTGGCTATGCCTGATAAGAGATACAATGGATGAAACGGATAAAAAGAAAATAATTGAGTTGATTAACGAAGCAGATGAGATTTCAAATATCATCGCTTCGATCATAGTGAAAGCCGGGTAGTGTGTGATTTTTAATTTTGACTTTTTAATTTTGACTTTTATAAAATGTCTGACGAAAAGAAACTCTTTAAAGTAACCATTGACAACATCACGATCGATGTTGAACCGGGGACGACGATTTTACATGCTGCCCGTACGATTGGCGGTGATGTAACCCCTCCTGCGATGTGTTACTACAGCAAACTCAAAGGCAGTGGTGGTAAATGCCGGACCTGCCTGGTGGAAGTGGCGGCAGGATCCACGGCTGATCCGCGTCCGATGCCAAAGCTGGTAGCCTCTTGCCGGACCAATGTAATGGACGGGATGATTGTTAAAAACATCACCAGTGAAAGAGTACAGGATGCAAGGGCCGGAGTGGTGGAATTTTTATTATTGAATCACCCGCTGGATTGCCCGATCTGTGACCAGGCCGGTGAATGTCACCTGCAGGATCTGGGCTATGAGCATGGCAAAGAAGGTACCCGCTACGAATTCAAAAGAAGAACGTTCGAAAAAGAAGATATTGGTCCGTTTATCCAGCTGCACATGACCCGCTGTATTCTTTGCTATCGCTGCACTTATGTGGCCGATCAGCTCACCGACAGCCGGGTGCATGGAATCCTGGACCGGGGAGATCATGCCGAAATCTCCACGTATATCTCAAAAGCTATTGACAATGATTTCAGCGGCAATATGATTGATGTTTGTCCGGTAGGGGCCTTAACGGATAAAACATTCCGGTTCAAAAACCGCGTATGGTTTACCAAGCCCGTGGAAGCGCACCGTGATTGTGATAAATGCTGTGGTAAAGTAACACTCTGGCAACGGGGGGATGAAGTGCTCCGTGTTACAGCCCGTAAAGACCAGTGGGGAGAAGTGGAAAGTTATGAGGGTAAACCCGGCTGGATCTGTAATACCTGCCGGTTTGATAAGAAAAGTGCGAAGGACTGGGTGATCGAAGGACCTTCTAATGTAAACCGGCATTCGGTGATCTCACAAGGTCATTATGTGGGAATGCAAAAGCCCAAAGAGACCATGCCGGAAGTAATGGGAGGAAGGGCGCCTAAACTCTTAATGGATATCCATGATGTGAGTGGCGTGAATACGATTGATATCAGTGCCTTACCCGGACCGGCTACAAGTTTAAATTATAAGAAGAACGAACAATAAACGATGGACATGCATTTACTGGTAATCGATCTTTGGTTCATACTCGGGAAAGCGACCCTGATCGCCTGTATTATCGGGCTCTCTTTCTTTGTGGCCATGTATACCACCCTGGCGGAACGTAAAGTGGCTGGCTGGCTGCAGGATCGCCATGGTCCGAACCGGGCAGGTCCTTTTGGTATCTTCCAACCACTGGCCGATGGAGGTAAACTTTTTTTCAAGGAAGAAATTATTCCGCTGGCTTCAAATAAGTTTCTTTTTCTCCTTGGGCCTGGACTCGCCATGGTGACCTCCCTGGTAACCAGTACCGTGATTCCCTGGGCAGCACCGGTAACCACCGCCACCGGAACATTCCCTGTTCAGGTAGCCGATGTGGATATGGGCATCCTGATTGTTTTCAGTGTGGTCAGTGTGGGTGTATACGGGATCATGATCGGAGGATGGGCCTCAAATAATAAATTCTCCCTGATCGCCGCAATTCGGGGTGCGTCCCAGATGGTGTCGTATGAACTGCCGATGGGACTGGCCCTGATTGCCGTCATATTCATGACCGGCTCGCTGAAGATGAGTGAGATTGTGAGTCACCAGGCCGAACACGGAATTAACTTCCTGTATCAGCCGCTTGGCTTTATCATCTTTTTCATTTGTGCCCTGGCCGAATGTAACCGTACCCCGTTTGACTTGCCGGAAGCGGAGAACGAACTGAACTTTGGTTATCACCAGGAATATTCGTCCATGAAACTGGGCTTTTATCTTTTTGCAGAGTATATCAATATGTTTGTGAGTGCGGCGGTGATGGCCACCCTTTATTTCGGAGGGTACGACATCCCGTTTGTGAATGAAGCAAGCTGGGGCCTTGAATCATGGATAATGTCGGCGATCAGTTTTGGAATCCTGATGATTAAGATCGCGGTCATCCTCTTCGTGTTTATCTGGATCCGCTGGACCATCCCGCGTTTCCGGTACGACCAGCTGATGAACCTGGGCTGGAAGAAACTGATTCCGCTGGCCCTGATCAATATGATTATCAGTGCGGCGGTGATGCTGTGGTTGAAGAAGTGAGTGGTGAGTGGTGAGTAGGGGTTGTCACCCTGCTTGTCCCGCCATATGCGGGGAGCTTGCCGAAGGGTGAAAAAGGGAAAATAGTAAAACAGATTTTCGAAATTTTTAAAAGCTGTAAAGCTTTATGACATTAACAAACAGATCAAAACCGGTGGATCGGAAACCGATGACTTTCCTGGAGAGCATTTATCTCTGGAATATCATGAAGGGTATGGGCATTACGATCAGTCACCTGTTTAAAAAGAAAGCCACGATTCAATACCCCGAACAGAAAAGGAGCTTCTCCAAAGTGTTCAGGGGACTCCATGTGCTGAATCGTGATGCGGAAGGAAGAGAAAATTGTACAGCCTGCGGATTATGCGCCGTGGCCTGTCCGGCAGAAGCGATTACGATGGAAGGCGCCGAACGTCTTCCGGGTGAAGAGCACCTGTACCGCGAAGAAAAATATGCAGCTAAATATGAGATCAATATGCTGCGTTGCATTTTCTGCGGACTTTGCGAAGAGGCTTGTCCCAAAGACGCGATCTACCTGTCACAAACCTTTGCCCCGGCCAATTACGGAAGGAAGGGCTTTATCTATAAGAAAGATGACCTCCTGATCCCGCACCCCGTGCTGGAAAAAGAGGCGTACCAGAAGGCATTGGGGGAAAAAGCAACAAACAACTAAGAACGACTAACGGCTTATAAGAAATGAACATTACAATAATTGATATACTCTGGTGGTTCCTCTCGGTGGTGGCTATTTTCAGCGCCCTGATGATGGTGACCAGTAAGAATCCTGTCTACAGCGTGCTGTGGCTGATTGCCACTTTCTTTGCAATCTCCGGCCACTATATCCTGCTCAATGCCCAGTTCCTGGCGATCGTGAACATTATTGTTTATGCCGGGGCGATCATGGTATTGTTCCTGTTTGTGATCATGTTGATGAACCTGAATAAGGAAACAGAACCACAAAAGAACCGCTGGCTGAAAATTGCCGGCGCATTGGCTGGCGGCTGTCTGATGCTGATCCTGGTGGCTGCGTTAAAAGATGCAGCAGCAAAAGAACAGGTGGCTTCAGTGAACCAGGGAAACATCGGGTTGATCAAAAACCTCGGAAAAGAACTTTTTACCACGTATGTGGTACCGTTTGAAATCAGCAGTGTTTTGTTTCTGAGTGCAATGGTGGGAGCCGTGGTGATCGGGAAGAAAGAGTAAAAATTTAATTAACGGGGTGGGGAGGAAAACCTGATTCACCCGCCTTCTAAATGTACGATATGCCGATACTTAATTATATCATCCTGTCGATTGCCTTGTTCAGCATTGGCATAGTGGGGGTACTTACCCGCCGCAATGCGATCATCATATTCATGTGCATAGAACTCATGCTGAATGCCGTGAACCTGCTCCTCGTGGCCTTTTCCAAAATGCATATGAACACGGCTTTCAAAGCGGGTGACCTGGCCGGAACAGCCGGTACCGACGGACAGATTTTTGTATTTTTTATCATGGTGGTGGCAGCTGCAGAAGTAAGTGTGGGACTGGCCATTATTGTAATGATGTACCGTAATATACATTCGGTGGATGTGAATTTTTTAAACCGATTAAAACAGTAGGCCCCGGACGGGAAATAGTATATGAATAACGCTTTACAGATAGTTTACCTGATCCCTCTGCTGCCCTTGCTGGGCTTCCTGATCAACGGGCTGGGCAGAAACTATTTATCCAAAACACTGATCGGCCTGATTGGCTCGGGTAGTATTCTCGGTTCACTCATCCTCAGCATCTGGGTATTCATGCAGGTGAAAGACGGCAATACGTTTGTAGCCGAGTATTTTAATTTTATCGCAGTAGACAAACTGGTTATTCCCTTTGCGTTAAAGATCGACCAGCTTTCTGCTGTTTTCCTGCTGATCATTACCGGCGTCGGATTCCTGATACATGTGTATTCGGCTTCCTATATGCACGAAGAGAAGCCCGGCCATTTCGGACGCTATTTTGCTTACCTCAATCTCTTTGTTTTCTCCATGTTGCTGCTGGTTATGGGCGCCAACCTGGTGATCCTGTTTATCGGGTGGGAGGGGGTGGGACTCTGTTCATACCTGCTGATCGGCTATTGGTTCAAAAAACAGGAGTATAATAAAGCGGCCAATAAAGCTTTTATCATGAACCGGATCGGGGACCTGGCGTTCCTCATCGCGATCTTCTGGCTGATCGCAAGGGCAGGTACCGTTTCTTTTGATGAATTGTTTACAGCTGTTAACCTGGCAAAACTCAGCGCTTCAGATATTACCGTGATTACCTTGTTACTCTTTATCGGGGCTACGGGTAAAAGTGCACAGATTCCGCTTTATACCTGGTTGCCGGATGCCATGGCGGGTCCCACACCCGTGTCCGCCCTGATCCACGCGGCTACCATGGTCACGGCTGGTATTTATATGATAGCCCGTAGTCATGTGTTGTATAGTATGGATGCGGCCGAACTGACACGCAATATCATCACCTATACCGGAATGGCAACCGCTTTACTGGCCGCTACCATTGCGTTGAAACAAAACGATATTAAAAAAGTATTGGCTTATTCCACCGTGAGCCAGCTGGGCTTTATGTTCGTGGCCCTGGGTACAGGGGCCTATGTAGCTGCTGTATTCCATGTAATGACCCATGCTTTTTTCAAAGCCCTGTTATTCCTGGGTAGTGGATCCGTGATCCATGCAATGGGCGGAGAACAGGATATCCGGAATATGGGCGGACTGGGTAAGAAAATGAAGATCACGTATGGTACTTTTATGGTTGGGTGTATTGCAATCGCCGGTATACCTCCGTTCAGCGGCTTCTTCTCCAAAGACGCCATCCTGTTAAGTGCTTTTATGAAGAGTCCGGTTTTGTATGCAGTAGCCGTATTTACCGCCTTACTGACCGCGTTCTATATGTTCCGTTTGCTTATTATCACATTCACGGGCAAATTCAGGGGTACAGATGAGCAGGCGCATCACCTGCATGAAAGCCCCATGGCCATGACCCTGCCGTTGATCATACTGGCTGTGTTATCCATCGTTGGCGGACTGGTTGGCATTCCGGAAGTGATCCGTGAGGGCGGCGATAAACTGAGTGCTTTCCTGGCACCAGCGGTAAGTTCCATGCCACACGAACATCATTTATCACACAGTGACGAATACCTGCTGATGGGTATTTCCACCGGACTTGTATTGGCAACAATTCTTGCGGCCATTATGGTTTACCGGAATTACCAGCGGAAAGAGGCCACCGGATTTGCCAAAGTACTTGAGAACAAGTGGTATGTTGATGAGTTATATGACCGCATCATTGTACAACCCCTGCATTGGTTAGGTGGGTTCCTGAAAGACATTTTTGACCTGAAAGTGGTGGATGGGTTAGTGAACGGAGCCGGCCGCCTGGTGAACTACGGCAGCCGTCAATTGAGGCTCCTGCAAAGCGGACAGGTAGGCAGTTATGTCTTACTGATGGTGCTGAGTATGGTGTTGATTTTTGCAATTCAATTTTTTCTGAGAAAATAAATCCACCGCCAAAGGCGGGCTATTGATATGATCGCATTCTTACTGATACTGATTCCCCTGGCCACAGGGTTGCTTAGCTTCCTTATCCGGGAAGAAAAGACGGCAAAGGCATTTGCTTTTTTAGCCTCTCTGGCCACATTGGCTGTCTCCTTACTGGGCCTGACCCTGATGAATTCCGAAAGCAATCTGCAATTCATCGCCCCATGGATGAGTTCACTGGGCAGCAGTTTTGCGCTGAAGATTGACGGCATGGGACAGGTCCTCTGCCTGCTGACTGCTATTGCATACCCGCTTACTTTCCTGGGTACCTGGCAGGCATCCCCGAAAAATGCCAATCGCTTTTTTGGACTCATGCTGTTGGCGCAGGCAGGTATGATGGGGGTGTTCCTGGCCAATGATGCTTTGTTATTTTATTTCTGCTGGGAACTGGCATTAATTCCGATGTATTTTCTGGCCTCCCAGTGGGGTGGGGAAAAGCGGATCGCAGTCACTTTTAAATTCTTTGTGTATACCTTCCTTGGCTCCTTGCTGATGCTGATCGGTATTTTATACCTGCAATCACAGACGCCGGATCATTCATTTGGACTCAGTGCATTTTACAAGCTGAAGATTCCGGCCAGTGAGCAGCTATGGTTGTTCTGGCTGTTCTTTGTGGCATTTGCGATCAAGATGCCCCTCTTTCCCTTCCATACCTGGCAGCCGGATACCTACGAACAGGCGCCTACGGCTACCACAATGATCCTCAGCGGGGTCATGGTTAAAATGGGCCTGCTCGGTCTGATCCGCTGGCTGATGCCGGTATTACCACTGGCTTCTTTCCAATGGGGCGATGTAGTAATGATCCTCGCAGTGATCGGGATCATTTATGCCTCGCTGGTGGCCATTCGTCAGGATGACCTGAAACGACTGATCGCGTACTCCTCGATTGCACATATCAGCCTGATGGCGGCTGCTTTGTTTGCTGAAAACCTCAGTGGCACACAGGGCGTGATGATTCAACTATTCAATCACGGAGTTAATATCATTGGCCTCTGGATTATCGTGGAGATTATTGAACGCAGATACGGAACACGCAAGATATCTGAATTAGGCGGTCTGGCTCAGCAGGCGCCGGTTATGACCATTTTCTTTGTGGTCATTGCCCTGGCGAATATAGCACTGCCGCTGACCAACGGATTTGCCGGTGAATTCCTTATGTTTAACGGGTTGCTGTCGGCACAGTCCAACTTTAAAGTTGTCTTTACGGTACTCGCCGGACTGGGTATTATCCTGGCCGCTGTGTACACATTGAATATGATCCGTAAAACATTTTACGGGGAAGCCGTTAGCCTGAGGGTACCGGTAACGGAGCTGAAACTGAATGAGCAACTGGCGTTGGGGCTGATTGTGGTGATCATCCTTTGGCTGGGGATCTATCCGCAGTCCATGCTGGAGCTGACGGACAGTTTCTCCAAAGAATGGTTTAGTAAAATAGATGTTAGTTATTTATTCCGCAAGTAATAAGGAAACGATCGTATGAACGCATTAATAATTTCGGCTGTACTGGGAGTGGTGATGATGTTCAGTGGTATTCTGCTGAAGCAAAAATCGGCTATCCGTACAGTGGCCATTGCCGGCATCCTGGTGTTGCTGGGTATGAGTATTCTTGACCTGAAGGGGATTCAGCTTTTCTCCATTGATACCCGGGAGATGATCGTCTTTGATCATTTCGCCCTGGTATTTAATACGGTCATCTTTGCCGTGGTGCTGCTTTATCTTTTATTATCGGCTCCGGATATGGAGAAGGTGGGCGTGAATTATGCGGAATATTTTGCCCTGATCTTCTTTATTCTTTGCGGGGCCGCCCTGGTAACTTCATTTAAATCCCTGCTTATTTTATTCCTGGGGATTGAAATTATTTCCATCCCGCTTTATATTCTTACCGGCAGTGATAAACGCAACCTGAAAGGCAATGAAGCCGCCCTGAAATATTTTTTGCTGGGTTCCTTTTCAACCGGTCTCATGCTGATGGGAATCGCCCTGCTTTACGGAGCCAGGGCTTCGTTCAGTACTGTTATCAGCCCGGCAATCATACCACAGAATATGAGTTTGCTTTACGCGGGTATGATCCTCCTCCTTTTTGCCATGGCTTTTAAAGTATCGGCGGCGCCTTTTCATTTCTGGACACCGGATGTGTACGACGGGGCTCCAACCGTTTTTACTTCCTTCATGGCTACCATCGTCAAAGTGGTGGTTTTCTTCGGTTTTATCCGCCTCTTCGATGATATGTTTGAGCCGCAACAGGGTCAGTGGAGACTCTGGGTGACGGTCATTACTGCGGTGACATTGTTTATCGGTAATATAACAGCCGTTTTCCAGCAAAGTGTAAAGCGGATGCTGGCTTATTCCAGTATTGCCCAGGCCGGCTTTATGTTGTTTGCATTATATGCAATGAGTGGGGATGGGAAAGAAGGATTGATGCTTTATACAGTAGCTTACAGTGCGGCCACGATCGGCATCTTTGCTGTGCTGGCGCGTATGAGTGATTATACATTTGACGGATTTAACGGTCTTGCCAAATCGCAACCCATGGTGGCAGCCACCCTTACTGTTTTTTTATTATCCCTTGCAGGTATTCCGCTGACAGCCGGCTTTATGGCTAAATTTTATATGTTGAAAGCGGCACTGGGTACTCCGGGAAGTTTGTGGCTGGTGATCTTTGCCGTAATAATGGCGGCGGTCAGCGTTTATTATTATTTCAGGGTGATTCAGGCGATGTATTTTAAAGAACCCGGCGACACCCCGCATCCGGCATTTCCCTCCTTTTTCAAAGGGATGTTGCTGGTGCTGGCATTCCTGGTTATCCTGCTGGGGGTTTATCCTGAACTGCTTTTAGGCCGCCTGTACTTTTAACCGGGCTTCCATCCGGGCATTAACTATCTTTGAGGAGCGGGAACAGACAACCGATCTGCGCGATTATCATATATGAATTTCCGTGATGTATTCTCCCTGGCTTTTCGCACCGTCCGAGGTAATAAACTGAGGACAGGACTTACCGTTTCCATTATCGCATTCGGGATTATGGCACTGATAGGTATTATCACGGCTATACAGGCGATGAACCAGAAGTTTACAGAAAGCTTTTCTTCCATGGGGGCGAATGCGTTTACCATCCGTTTCAAAGAACGGAATATCCGTTTTGGCGGAGGCAACCGGAGTGAAATGAAGCTGAGTACCCGTGGCGGTCGTAAATCCCGGGTATCCAATCTCGATAAAAATATCACCAAGGATGAAGCTGAGCTTTTTGTACGGCGTTTTGATTTTCCCTCAATGAAAAGCATCTCCATTTTTTCCAACCGGAATAATATTGTTTCCCATGAGAACTTCAAGACCAGTCCCAATGTCCTGATGTTTGGCGGGGATGAGAATTACCTTGCATTGAACGGATTCAGTCTGCAATACGGACGCAATATGAACCGGATGGATGTGCAGACCGGCCGTAATGTTTGTATTCTGGGTTATGATGTGGCCAAACGCTTGTTCAAGCAAGGGCCTGCAGGTGCGGTAAACGGGGTGGTGCGCATCAACAATATTCCGTTCCGTGTGCTGGGCGTATTGGAGAGTAAGGGCTCTTCTTTTGGGTTTAACCGGGATAATATTATCATTACTACATATACCAACGTAGACCGCAATTTTCCATCCGGCTTTTCATATGTGATTGCCGTAAAGGCCAATGACCTGATCAAGGTCAATGCCGCGATGGGAGAAGCCGAAGGTACGTTCAGGGCGATCCGCAAACTCATGATTACAGAGGAGAGTAATTTTGTGCTCGACCGAAGTGACAGTGTGGCGGAAAAAGCCATGAACAGTCTTCGTTTCCTTACTATTTCGGCCACGGTAATCGGGCTGATCACCCTGATCGGTGCTGCCATTGGCCTGATGAATATAATGCTGGTATCTGTTTCGGAGCGGACCCGGGAAGTAGGCCTGGTCAAGGCAATCGGCGGGAAAAGTCAGATGGTCAGCCGCCAGTTTTTACTGGAAGCCATTATAATCAGCATGCTGGGGGCCGTTTTCGGGATTATCCTGGGAATATTGGTCGGCAACAGCTTTTCGCTGGTACTCAATACCGGCTTTGTGGTGCCCTGGAACTGGGTGATTTACGGCATCGTGATCTGTACCCTGGTAGGTTTGCTGGCCGGTCTCTATCCGGCTTTAAAAGCGGGGCGCCTCAATCCCATCGAAGCGCTCCGGTATGAATAATCCCTTCAGGACCTATATCGCAAACGTTTTCTCTATGAATTTCCTGTAAATAATTTAGCAGGAAATGGTTCCGTATTAAAAAATCCTTAACTTGAAGCCCCTTCCCGAAAAAGCCGGGATGGCGGATTTTTTTATCAACTTTTTTCTTAGCATTGTGTCTCTGAAAGAGATGACTATTCTAACTTTTAAAAACTAAAAAACAAAGATCATGGCAGAGATTAAACCAACTGCAACAGCATCAGGTAAGGCAACCACAGTTCAGGCAAAGAAAAGCAGCAACGCCATTTCATGGATCGCACCTATTGTTTGTGTGCTCGCCGGTTATGCAATCTGGCGTTTTATGATGGGTAATGCCGCTTCATTTGAACAGCCGGATCCTGCCGGTGGATTCTGGCCCAGCCACAAAGGTCCCAAGGACGCATTCAGCCGTATTTATGAAGGTGGTATCATCGTTCCCCTGCTGATCGGTATGCTCCTGATGGTAATCGTGTTTTCCATTGAGCGTTTGCTGACAATCCGTAAGGCTCTCGGTAATGGTTCTATTGCTGATTTTATCCGCAAAGTACAATATCACCTGGCCAATAAGAATGTGGACGCTGCCCTGGCAGAGTGCGACAAACAGCGTGGTTCTGTAGGAAATGTAATGAAAGCAGGTCTCCGCCGTTATAAAGAAATGATTTCTGAAGGCAACCTGAATACGGAGCAGAAAGTAATCGCGATCCAGAAAGAAGTGGAAGAAGCCACCGCCCTGGAACTGCCGATGCTGCAGAAGAACCTGGTATTCCTTTCAACGATTACATCCGTTGGTACCCTGATCGCCCTCTTAGGAACGGTTATCGGTATGATCAAATCATTCTCAGCCCTCGGTAATGAAGGTGGTGGTAGTGCAGCCGGTGAACTGGCGATCGGTATCTCTGAGGCCCTGTATAATACCGCCCTCGGTATCGGTACATCTGCCCTGGCCCTGATCATGTATAACATCTTCACAACCAAGATCGACTCTATCACTTATGGCATTGATGAATCAGGTTTCACCCTGACTCAAAGCTTCGCTTCCCTGTATAAATAAGAAGCGCGGTTTTGATATGGAAAATGAATACTATTTCATCTAATTACTAAATTAAGTTTCATGCCAAGTGTTAAGATACCTAAAAAGAGTACGTTTACGGATATGACACCCTTCGTGGATGTGTCATTCCTTATCCTGACCTTTTTCATTATGGCGACCAAGTTCAAACCGCAGGAGCCGGTAGAGATCACTACTCCGGGATCAGTTTTGTCACAAAAACTGCCTGAAAACAATGCCGTGCTGATTTCCATTGATTCGACAGACCGGGTTTACTTTACAATTCTATCAGAAAAAGATAAATCCAAGTTTGACGTAATCATTGCAGGGATCAATTCCTCCCAGAACCTGGGTTTAAGCCCTTCGGAAATGGCAAACTTCAAGAAGACTTTTGCAGTAGGTGTTCCTTTTGCCGGGTTAAAGCAATTACTGGCAACGGATGCAAAGGATCAGCCAAAGCTGAAAGTACCGGGTATTCCTGTACTGGACACCCTGAACAATCAGCTGTTCTGGTGGATTCGTGAAGCAAAGTCTGCTTTCCGTGGTGAAAAACTGAATTACCTGATCAAAGGGGATGGAGCATCAAAATATCCAACCTTTGAAGCGGTGATTTCTGCCCTGAAAAAGAACGAGGAGTTTAAATACAATCTGGTTACCGCGCTGGATGAGATTCCGGCTGGTACAGAATTGTACCGGAGGGAAGCCGCCGGTGAAAAAGATTTAAAGAAATAATTTTTAAAACCAATTCATTATGGCAAGTATAGAAGAAGGTGGCGATGGTGGCCACAAAAAAGGTCCAGGGGTGAAAAAAGCCAAAAAGCTTTCGACCCGTGTGGATATGACGCCACTGGTGGATCTCGGGTTCCTGCTGATTACGTTCTTCGTATTCACGGCTACTATGAGCACCCCTACGACGCTCGACCTCAATATGCCTAAGGATGTGAAGGATGTAAAAGAGCAGACCGAGGTAAAAGAATCCTCTGTACTCAGCATCATGCTGGGAAAAAATAATGTCATCTATTATTATGAAGGAAAACTGAAGGAAGATGGAAGCAACTTCAAAACGGCTACCTACACTTCAATCCGGGACATTATTGTAAACAAAAAGAAAGAGGTGATTTCCCGGTATGTGACTGATCCGGCATGCGAGGCAAAAGCGAAAGCGGAAGGAAAACCAGTCAGCAACTGTGCCGACAAGGATTTTGTTGTGATCATTAAACCCAGTCCTGAAGCCACGTATAAAAACACGGTGGATATGCTGGATGAAATGACCATCAACCAGGTGCGTACCTACGCCATGGTAAAAATCTTTGATCAGGAATTTGAGCTGATTAAGGTAACTGAAGGTGCGGCGCCTGCAACGGCTCCCGCAAAATAACAGAACGGGGTTTATGGAAATGAATCCCTTGTGCATCTAATTAAAAAAGCTACGTAATGGAAGCCAATAAAATACTCTCAGCCGATGTTCTGGACATCATCTTTGACGGAAAGAACAAAGACTATGGCGCGTATGAGTTAAGAAAGACTTATAACCGCCGGATTACACGCGCTCTCATCATTACAGGCTCCGTCGCCCTGCTGGCTTTATTGTCCTCCATCTTATCGAGCACAATGAAGGAAAAAGCGGACAAGAAGCTGAAAATGAATGAGATGACTATCCAGGATGTGAAGCAGGAAGAGAAAAAGGCCATTCCGCCTCCTCCTCCGCCTCCTCCGCCAAAGCAAGAACCTCCGAAAGTGGAAATGAAACAGTTCACGCCTCCGGTAATCAAAAAAGATGAGGAAGTGGAAAAACCACCACCCCCGCAGGAAGAACTGAAAGAAGCCAAGATCGATGTGGTCAGCCAGGAAGGTATCAAGGATGAAGGTATTGCCGCTCCGGTGGATATCGACCAGGGTAAGCAGATCGTCGAAGTAAAAAAAGAAGATGACGAAAATAAAATCTTCGACAAAGTGGAAATCGAAGCCAGTTTCCCGGGCGGTGACTCCAAATGGCGTCAGTACCTCGAAAGAAACGCAAATGGCCAGGTAGCCACCGACAATGGTGCTCCGGAAGGTACTTACACCACTGTAGTACAGTTTGTAGTGGACAAAGAAGGAAACATCAGTGACGTAAGAGCCCTGACCAACCATGGTTACGGAATGGAAGAAGAAGCCATCCGGGTTATCAAAAAAGGACCCAAATGGAGCCCAGCCGTACAAAATGGCCGTCAGGTAAAAGCCTACCGCAAACAGCCGATCACGTTCAGAGTAGAAGCTGAATAAGCTGTAA
>CAUJFR010000011.1 GCA_963169885.1 Bacteroidota bacterium | reverse complement strand
TCCGAAAATACTGAAGGCGATCCCGTGTTGATTCAGGGATATCTCCGCCCCTTCGGTCAATGGAGCCGGCATTAATTTCTCCGCTACCGTTTTCAGTTGTTCATCTTCCAGATAGTTCTCCGGGGCATTCAAAACCTGTGTAAGTATTTCCAATGCTTCTTTTTCCGTGTGGTGTTTGAACTTGCTGTTCATCACCTGCATCGCCACGCTGATCACCGGTCCTTCCGGGTAGCCGATGGCGCGTAGTTGCTTTCCTGTTAATTTTAACTTGCTCATGATTTGTTTCTCCAATATAATTCGTTCTTTCCAGATTCTTTAAAAGGTTACCTGCCCTGGAATGTGACAGGTAACCTGTTGTTGCTACTCATTTTTCACTTTAGTACCGGAAACAAAGAGCTGTTTCAGCTGATCCAGTAACATCCCGTTACCGGATACACTGATATTGCTGATCTTTTCCGCGATCTTCTCCACGTATTCCATCTCTTTCAGTTTCCAGAGCATCGCGTTGTCTTCCATCAGTTTCGCGGTGTTCAGCAAGCTCCGGGTGCTGGCGGTTTCTTCCCGCCGCATGATGGAGTTGGCCTGTGCTTTTTTATCAGCGATCAGCACCTGATTCATGATCTCCTTAACATCACCCGGCAGGATGATATCCCGGATACCAAAGCTCAGTACCTCAACGCCCAGACCTGCGGCTTTCTCTTTGACCTGTTCCAGGACAAAGGGTGCCAGGCTGTCTTTTTTCTCCAGCAATTCATCGAAAGCGTATCCCGCGATATATTCCCGGAGAGCGAGCTGAAAAGCGACATACAATTGTTTATCGTATTCCTTGTTCAGCACCAGCGCTTTTTGGATATCCTCCAGTTTGTACTGGGCCCAGGCATTGATCCGCAAGGCCGCCTTATCCCGGGTCAGGATCTCCTGCCCGTTGATCTCCAGCTGCAATTGCCGCATATCAGCCCGGTATACCTGTACAGAAATCCGGTTCTTCCACCAGTAATAAGTACCCGGCTCCAGCAGTTCCCTGAATTTACCATCGATATACAACAAGCCTTTTTCATAGTTCAGCACTTCAAAGGTCCTGACCCAGGCCATTACCATGGACTTGTTCAACCAGGACTTATTGATCCTTTCGTCTATCTCCGGCTTGCTGATATCCACCCGGATAAATTCGTTCCTGATTACGGATTTCCAGAAAGTATACCGGCCGGCAGTCAATACGGCTTTCAACAAACCGTTTTCCAGTTGCAATACCAGTTCTTCTTCCTTTACTTCCACCACTTCGAGTAAACCCGAGAGCTTTTCATCCAGTAACAGGATATTCAGTTCCACGGGTGCTACGAAAGACATAGTCATATCATACACATACACTTTTTCATTGGCCCAGAACCAGTATGTCCCTTCTGTGAGACACCGCAAGTAAGCGCCGTTCTTAAATACCAGGGCTACCTGCCAGGCATTCAGTTTTAATTTTTTCATATACATTTTTTTGTCCGTTTCCTGATCATCCGCTGTATAGCATGATCGTAGAACGGTGTGTTCAAAATAAAAGGCCGGCGATCGGCAAGACCCCTGAACCGCGGAGGCTGACCGTACTGTTGTACTGACTGAATGAGGATAAAGAGCCAGCTGACTGATTATCCCGGACTCAACCGTTGTACAACAGGGTGGATCATCCTGCAGGCGGTTCACCGGCTTTCCCGGAATTCACAAGGGGTGATTGTTTAATCACCTGATCTGAAAATTCCTTTGTTGTCAAAGCCGGCCTTCGTTGTTTGGCCAATTTTAAGGAAGTGGACAGCTTCCATTCCGCTACATTATGATTGTAGTGCTCTGCCACTGAGCTATCCGTTTTTAAGACGGAGCAGGATTCGAACCTGCGTAAGTGCTTTGCTCTACCAACTGAGCTATCCCTTATACGGGAATGGGATTCGAACCCATCACACAAGCTAACAATGATGCATACCCGTTTACTCAACAGTATACAGGCGGCAACAGCCCCTGCACTGCGATGCGTTTTAAACATCCGCCCGGGTTGATTCACGGACATCATCATCTTGCCGTGAGGCAAGCTTTTTATAAACGGCCAGTTTTACTTTATCGGATCAATCAAATAAATGAGTAATGAGTAATCAGTAATGAGTGGCTGATCGGACTCTACTATATTTATATATATACTGAAATCCGAAGTGCGTAAACCTTAATAATCAGTTCATCATCGTCTCCGCCAGCCGGAAGCCAATCACTTCTACGGGTTTCTCTCCATTATTCTTTTCATGCGGGTTGGCGATTTCCGCGATCGTCATCGGCTCCGTGATCGCTTGTTCAAATCCCAGGTGATTACTCAACCGCTGTGATTTACTGACACTAAGCTTTCCGAACTCATAACGGGCGATCAGCCTTCCTTTCCGTAACAGCGCGTTATCAACCGTAGTCAGCGCACTATTAAATGTGCAGATCAGCTGTACATTCAGGAAGTCGGCCAGTAACCCGTCTGAGATATTCAACAGGTTCGACACCGCGGAACTGCTGTTGTGCCTCCGGTCCATAATAATGTTTTCCGCGTCTTCAATCACCAGTACCGTATTCGGGTTGTCCACCAGCAATTCAATGAAGTCTGGATTCATGAGGTTGCCGGCCACTGAAGGCGACAAAAACAAGACCCGCTTCCGGATTTTGCCTACCAGGTAACGGAGGTAGGTCGTCTTACCCGTACCGGGCAATCCGTGCAACAGGACAATCCCTTTATCATTCTTACGACAGAGCCGTGTTCGGATAACCGTATCCACTTCCTTGAAGTCATCTTCATAAAAAAGATCCAGGTCGAGTTTGGTCCGTTTGATCTCCATGGCTTTCAGGTCCAGCGCATGTCTGGACTGGACGATCAGGTTGATTTCCAATGGCTGTCGCCTTTGCCTTTCTTTAAACTGGCTGACCAGTCCGGTCAGTTCCTGGATAAAATCACTGCAGGAACCGTCATGAAGCATTTCACAATAATCATCATCAAACTCGATGATGCAATTATTCTTCATGATTATCACCGTACGGTCAAACTGATAATTCTTCTTTTTTTGTTTGTACCAGCGGTACCGGTGTACCCGGCTGATATTGTCTTTGTACCGTTCACTGAATTGGTTAAATGCCTTTTCACCATCCACCTGGTTTATAAAATTCAGGCTGGGGAGTACATTAAAACAGTGAAGGAACAGAATCTTTGTATCCAGGAACCGGCCATCAAACACATTATTGATGTTGATGACTTTCTGGTTGTATAAGTTGTCCATTTGGAGTTCTTTTCTTGTTATTGGTTAATTATCTTTTTTACCTAACATCACATAATGAGTAATCAGTAATGAGTAATGAGTAGCTGGTCGAACAGCATTATAACTCAGCCCATCCCGCTTTATGAAATAATTGATTCATTATTGACTTTTCCCTTTTTACTCATTACTCATTACTCATCACTCATCACCCTTCGGCAAGCTCAGGGTGACAACAGCTACTCCATTTTCCCGGTCACTGCACCACCTTATTTGCACAGCTCGAACTCGCAAACGCTTCCGGCTTGGCCCTGAAGGCGAATCCCATGCCGAGGATATAGCCCATGGCTTCGGCGAGTGCGTCGTTGCTTTTAAACTGCGGGTTGGTGTTAATATCCGCGTGTACTTCCATGTCCACCCGGTACCGGCTGAAGAGGTTGCAGAGTTCATAGGCCACATCGATACTCATGCGTACTTCGGTGAGCATCCGTTCCTTGATTGACATCCGTTGCCGGGTTGATTCGCTGCGTATGTACATGAATCCGCCTTTGCGTTTCCGGAGGAATACGATCACCGTGGCAAAACCGGTCACACCGGATTTTACCTGGCTATCGGTACCGACACATACCTTCAGTTCATGTCCTTCCGCGGCTTCGCGTTGCAATACCCGGCTGATCTCTTCGGCGATAGGAATTTTAATCCGTTCACCGCTGAGTGTTCTCCATTCTTTGTTCTGTTTCATAACTTATTTCTCCTTTCTATTGTTAATTGAACATTGCTTATTGAATATTGAGCATTGATCACCGGCGGTAAGAAATGCTCAATATTCAATAAGCAATTTTCAATGTTCAATAAAAAACCCGGTCGCTGCTGACGACCGGGTTCCTTATCATTTGCACGTATGTACAAATGCTACAGAAGTTCCGTTCGTCTTTTCTTTTCACGATTATTCTCCAACCAGGGCATAAAATGGCCTGTTGCGGGTATACTGTTGTTTCCGCAATAAGCAAACTTTACTACAGTTCTGCTTAAATCCTGGTATCGTTTATGTCGTGGTTGTTTCAGCAACTCTTTTCGTTTTTTTATAGATTCATTTTATTTACAATTACACATTACTGTTAAAAATATTTCAAGCGCACAATGCCTGTCAGACATAGCCTGCCTGTAAGAAAGCTCCTCCTTCGCTTTCATCCTCCGTAGCTTCAGCGAAGGAGGATGGGCTACGGAGGGCAAAGAAAAAACCCCGCAATCTCTTGCGGGGTCTGTATTTCAGCCAATTCGTTGTATCAACTATTGAACAGCACTACATGCCCCGCTTACGCGATAAAGTCCTATTGGACTAAATCCGTTTACTGTTTCGATATGTGCGTTTTTGCGTAGCATGTTTATTTATTTGCTGTGCAAAGATGAAACTATTTTTTTGATGCTGCCAAATATTTGTAAAGAAATTTTAAAAAAATAATTCGCAGGTGCCCGAAAGCGGAAGAAACTAATGTGCCAATTGACCTTCTGAGTGATTTATTCAGGGGGTTGAAGGGTTAGTTGTTTTAACGGATGTTTCTTTTTTTCACAATGCACCCCTAACGGGGTGTCCAATGGGAACATAATACGATCATTTTTTTCCTACCAACAATACACCCCTAACGGGGTGGAAATACAATCGTTGATAAGGGACTGATGTTTGAAACAACAATACACAGCTGCATAGTTTCGAAAATATAATTATGCCGATTTATTGTTACCCAATTTATCCCTAACAAGGTGGAAATACAATCGTTGATAAGGGACTGACGTTTGAAACCACAAAACACAGCTGTACAGTTTCGAATAAATAATTTTACCGGTGTATTGTTACCAATTTATCCCTAACGGGGTGGAAATACAATCGTTGATAAGGGACTGATGTTTGAACCGGCAGATATAGAATCAGTTCACTTCACCGCGTAGGGGTGTATTGTTGGTAGATCAAGGATAGAAGAAGATGTCCATCTCACCCCGTAGGGGTGCATTGTTGGTAGATCAAGGATAGAAGAAGATGCCCATCTCACCCCGTAGGGCAATGTCATTAAGTTAAGGGGTTAATAAGCTGGTTTAAAGTTTGTGTAGGTTTTAAATTTGCTTTTGGATTGCGGGTTTTTTCTTTCTCTTTTAAAGGTTCTGCCATTTCGGATTGGGATCAATTCTTTTCTAAAGA
>CAUJFR010000010.1 GCA_963169885.1 Bacteroidota bacterium | reverse complement strand
GTTGTGAGTCCGGCAGCATATCGCCCACAAAAGCGCGGAAGGGTTCCATGGAAATATTAATAGAAGCATCCAGTACCCAGAGCATCACGGCGGCCATCCATAAGGCATTTACCCCCGGAAATACAAACAATGCCAGGGAGGCGAAAATGGCCCCGGTCATAAAATAAGGACGACGTCGTCCCAGTTTGCCCAACCAGGTTTTATCACTCATATGTCCGATCACCGGTTGTATAATCAGTCCGGTCAATGGGGCTGCGATCCATAAAATGGGAATACTCTCTATTTCGGCTCCCAGTGTCTGGAAAATCCGGCTGACATTGGCATTTTGCAATCCGAAGGCGAACTGGATTCCGAAGAATCCGACACTCATATTTATTATCTGGAGGAGGCTGAGCCTGGGTTTAGTACCCTGAATGGATGGAGACATAACAATCGTTTTTAGTCAAAGACTAAGGGAAGGTAGTAATTAATATGTAAAAGGTACACATTTGTGTACCTTAAAATTTTATACTATAAAATGTGTATTAATGAGGTCAGATCACGTATCCATTCGGGATAATCGCGCCTTTTTTAACCACAACAATACCGTCTTTAACCATGTATAACGGATGGTCAGTATTCTCAAGGTGGGGCCCTCCATTGATCCGTACATCATTGCCGATCCGGACATTTTTGTCGAGAATGGCATTTTTGATATAACAACGGTCACCCACACCGAGCAGGGGTACCCCTTTTTCCGTATCAGAAGCGATATCAGTCAGGGTTTCATAAAAGTCGCTGCCCATCAGGTAGGTGCTGACGATGGTACTGCCATGTCCTACCCTGCTCCGGATACCGACTACTGAGTTTTCGATCCGGGAGGCGTTAATGATCGAGCCTTCTGCCACGAGCGTTTTTTCCAGAGTGGTGCCACTGATTTTTGCCGGCGGCAACATACGGGGACGGGTATAAATGGTACGGTCATTATCAAACATATTAAAGTCCGGGATGTCTTTTGTCAGATCCAGGTTTGCTTCAAAGAAAGAATAGATATTTCCGATGTCGGTCCAGTAACCGGAGTACTGGTAACTGGCTACTTTATATTTACTAATGGATTGTGGGATGATTTCCTTTCCAAAGTCGGTTGCATCTTTAAATTCTGTACGCAACATATCAAACATCAGGTCGCGGTTGAAAATATAGATACCCATGGAAGCCAGGTAATCGCGGCCGGCTGCTTTCATTTCTTCACCGGTATCACTCACCCAATCCCCCAATACTTCTTTCTTTGGCTTTTCAATAAAGGAAGTGATCAGTCCAGCATCACTTTTCAGGATCCCGAATTCAGGGGCTTCCCGCTGGGCAACGGGAATGGTTGCCACCGAAATATCGGCGCCCAGTTCTTTATGGTTTCCCAGCATATCGGCAAAGTCCATCTGGTACAGCTGATCCCCGGAAAGAATCAGGATATATTCACTTTCGAATGGTTCAATATGCCGCAAACTCTGGCGAACGGCATCGGCCGTACCCTGGAACCAGCCCGGACTATCTGGTGTTTGCTCTGCCGCCAGGATATCCACAAAGGCTTTACTGAAGGCACTGAAGTGATAGGTATTTTTGATATGCCTGTTGAGTGAGGCAGAGTTGAACTGTGTAAGTACAAACATTCTGCCGATCCCATTATTCAGGCAGTTCGAAATTGGTATGTCCACCAACCGGTATTTACCGGCAATGGGGACTGCGGGTTTGGAACGGCTCGCTGTTAACGGGAATAAGCGGGTGCCGGCACCGCCACCCAGAATAACGGATAAGATTTCCTTGGAATGTGTAATAGTTCGAATTGCCATAACCAGTCGTTTTATTTCAGTGATTTGTATAGGTCAATATACTGTTGTGCAGATGAATCCCAGGAATGGTCAATGGTCATCATATGGCTGCGCATCCAGTTATAAAGTTCTTGTTTATTATTGTAAAGATCGATAGCCCGGCCGACAGAATAGGTAATATCTTCTACGGAAGCCTGATCAAAACGGATACCCACTCCCTGCCAGTCACCCATATCTGTAACGGTATCCCTTAATCCGCCCACGTTCCGGACCATCGGCACGGTTCCATACCGCAGGGCATACATCTGGTTTAAGCCACAAGGCTCAACCCGGCTAGGCATCAGCAGGAAATCGGAGCCGGCATAGATCAGGTGACTCAATGGCTCACTATAGCCGATATATGAATTATAATACCCGCCAAACTGGTGTTTCATCTGATCCAGCTTGTCTTCAAGGTTAGGATCCCCGGAACCCAATACCAGGAAATTGGCATTGCCGTGATGCTGATAAATCGATTGGGCAATGGCTTCCGGCAACAGGTCAGCTGCTTTTTCCCCCACTAACCGCCCGATAAAGGCAATCAGTGGCTTTTCAGGGTCCAGTCCGAACTGACCGGCCAATTCTTTTTTATTCTTTTTCTTTCCTTTTGCCACCAGTTCCTTGTCATAGTTTTTGGCAATCATGGTATCCGTCAGCGGATCCCATACCTGGTTATCGATCCCGTTCAGGATACCGGAACTTTTCCCCACTTCATATTGAAACAGGTCCTGCAGGCCATTCGCTTCTTCTTTGAGTTCATCCAGGTAACTATGGCTGACGGTGGTCACTTTCCAGGCACATTTTACGGCGGATGCCAGCGGGTTGATGGAATCGGCCCAGTCCAGCATACCCCATTTCCAGGAATCAAAAGGAGGAAGCAGGTAATATTTATCCCAGCCAATCCAGCCCTGGTATTGGGCGTTGTGGACGGTTAATACGGTGGGTACATCCGCCAGTTTCTGCCGGAATTCAAAACAGTATTTGACCATGAAAGGAATAAGCCCGGTATGGTGATCATGACAATGAATCACATCCGGACTATGCTGCCACTTGCTCATCCAGTCACAGGCAGCTACCTGGAAGGCCAGGAAACGTTCGGTATCGTCTTCGTAGCCGTATATTTTTTCCCGGTCGAGCAGTCCGTTTATATCTATGAGATAAAGGTCAAAACCCAGTTTATTCGTCTTTTCCTTGATTATACTATAATGAAAAGCATAAGGCCCGATCCGCTGATCACCTTCGTGTACCAGTTCCCAGTCATTGGCATAGAGAAATTTGGTGCGGTACATGGGCATGACCACTTTGGCCACATGACCCAGTTCAGCCTGGTATTTGGGCAGGGCCCCGACCACATCTCCCAGACCACCGGCCTTGGCCACCGGGTAACACTCTGCGGCTATATGTATTATCTCCATACTGCAGTAATCGAATTTGAACGGTAATTTAGGGGATTATTTTCATCCCCGGTGTGAGTTTGTCCAAAAAAGAATATGATATTTCCGGGATTGTTAAACACCCCTAAAACGGCTAACCGTTTTTTTGGACAAGCTGTTAACAATCATATAAGCTCTTTTTTATTCTGATTTAAATTTGTCATACTTTCAGCACTATTTACAACAATTAATTGATTGCTATGAGTCAACCCAAACAATCCACGAATTATGGCGCCTTAGGAACACTGGTTACCGTGTTTTTCTTCTGGGGCTTTATTGCAGCTTCAAACAGTATTTTTATTCCCTTTTGTAAATCGCATTTTGCCCTTACTCAGTTTGAATCGCAATTGGTCGGTTCCGCATTTTATATTGCGTATTTCGTCGGTTCCCTGATCCTGTTTCTGGTATCCAATGTACTGGGTTATGATATCCTTAATAAAATCGGGTATAAGAAAGGAATTATTTATGGCTTGTTGATTTCGGTAGCCGGCGCCCTGCTGATGCTTCCGTCTGCCAATGCAAATTCCTACCCTGCATTATTAGGCTCCCTGTTTATTATAGCACTTGGTTTTTCCCTGCAGCAAACAGCAGCACAACCTTTTGCTATTTCACTGGGGGATCCGGCCACCGGTTCACACCGGCTTAATCTGGGTGGTGGGGTAAACTCACTGGGAACCACACTCGGTCCGATCATTGTCAGTTTTTTCCTGTTTGGATCTGTAGGGTCATCTGGCAAAGAAGTAACTGTTACGAATATCAACACCCTTTACCTGATTGTGGCTGGCGTGTTCCTGGCAGTCGCCCTGTTCTTTATGTTCTCCAAACTGCCGGATGGCAAGAACAATGAGAAATTTGAAAAAGGAAATAAAGCTGCCCGCTCATTAATCATCATGACCGGTTTTATTGTGGCTGTGATTGTGGCTGCACAACTGGCTGAAATCCCCAAACTGCCTCTGTTGCTGATTACGATCGCTGCTGTAATGGGTATCCTCTTTTACTCCAATATAACTGCACAAAAAGATGGTGAAGGCTGGGGTGCGATGAAATACCCCCAACTGATCTATGGTATGATTGGCATCTTTGTATACGTGGGCGTGGAAGTAACCATTGATAATAACTTTGGCGCATTGCTGAAAACACCGGGTTACCTGACTGATGCCGGAATGAATGAAAGTGAAATCTCCAAATACATTTCCCTCTATTGGGGAAGCCTGATGATCGGCCGGTGGACAGGAGCGGTCAGCGTATTTAACCTGAAAGGAATGTCAAAAATTATAGCCCGCATCATTGTACCCTTTATTGCATTCGGTGTGGTGCTATATGTAAACAATCTTAACGGCAGTGATGTGTCTGATCTCTGGGGTTATGCAATTTGTGTTGCCATTGCTATTGCTGCCTTTTTCTATGGACAGGAGAAACCTGTTAAAACGCTTGTTACCGTATCGATCCTGGCCGCAATTGCCATGCTGATCGGCACATTCACCAGCGGATTGGTTTCCGTATATGCACTGATGGCAGGTGGTCTTTTCTGCTCGGTAATGTGGCCTTGTATTTTCGCTTTGGGTGTAGGTGGATTGGGAAAATATACCGGACAAGGATCTGCCTTCCTGATTATGATGATTCTGGGTGGCGCCCTGATACCCCCAATGCAGGGAGCTGTTGGTGATATTGCATCTATTGGGATTCATACATCATATATTGTTGCGGCAATCTGTTTCTTCTTCCTGGCTTTCTTAGCTATTAAAATGAAACAGGTGTTACACAAACAAGGACTTGATTTTGATGAGCAGATCGGTGGCGGTCACTAATTGTTGATTACTAAAGATTATTTTATGTCAGACTTTGCAATCGGAATAGATATCGGTGGCACGAATACCAAATTCGGCGTAGTGGACCGTCACGGGCATATTGTGACCCAGGACCGCACATCCACCAATGAACATGAGACTGTACAGGAATTTATCGAAGTCCTGTATGCGAAAATGAAACCCATGATCGATCAGGCCGGGGGACCGGAAAAGTTTGTGGGTGTAGGTGTAGGTGCCCCCAATGGAAATTTTTATACCGGAAATATTGAATATGCACCTAACCTGAAATGGCGGGGGATTATACCGCTTGCTAAAATGATTTCTGAGAAGTTTGACCTGCGGGTAAAACTGACGAATGATGCCAATGCAGCAGCCGTAGGTGAAATGATGTATGGCTGTGCCAAAGACCTCCGGCATTTTATCACCATCACCCTGGGTACCGGGGTGGGCAGTGGTATTGTGATTGATGGAAAGATCCTGCTGGGGCACGATGGATTTGCCGGAGAACTCGGACATACCATCATCCGTCCGGGTGGTCGTCTGCATAAAGGAACCGGCCTCCGGGGCAGCCTGGAGTCCTATGCGTCCGCTACCGGGGTGCGGGAAACAGCCCTGGAAATACTGGCCGAAAAGCCGGAGACGCCCAGTCTGCTCCGCGACTATTCAATCAACGACCTGACCAGCCAATCAGTATTCGAATGCGCCATCAAAGGTGATTCGATTGCCAATGAAATATTTGACTTCACCGGACAAATATTAGGTGAGGCCCTGGCCAATTTTGTGATGTTCTCTTCCCCGGAAGCCATCATCCTTTTTGGCGGACTGACCAAGGCCGGCGACCTGATTATGAACCCAACCCGCAAGGCGATGGAAGATAACCTGCTGCCGATTTTTAAGAATAAGGTCAAACTGATGTTCAGTGAACTGAAGGAGGCTGATGCCGCCATCCTGGGCGCCAGTGCCCTGGTGTGGGACTAACAGCAGTATACACGTTAATATAAAAGCCCCGCAGCAACTGCTGCAGGGCTTTTTTGTATCATAGGTATTTCCTTAAGTTCTGTGCAGGGAATACGGGTAGTTATCAGGGTTTGATATGTGCGGACAAATGACCGGCTTTGGCCATTTTCTCCACCGGTGCTGTTTTCTTATCGGCAGTCATTTCGCTTTTATCTTTCGAAAAAGCCACCACCGCAATGATGGTTAACGTGGCGGCAACTACAATTGCCCAATAAAATCTGACCATACCTGAAAGTTTAGATCAGGATAATTGCCAAAGCCGTGCCAAAGGTCAATATTCATTGACAACCAATTGCCAATTTTTCCACAAAAAATCCAGTTAGTTGGTGGCTTTAATCAGGAAAACGGCTGGTACCGGTCTTTGCCCTTCTTTATCAGACACCTGGATGGTGGCTTTTCCATTTACCAGCATACAACTGCTGCCACCCCCATCGAGGTTGAGGGCTTCCACACATCCTATTTCTTTTAACAACTGCGCTTCCTGAGTAAGGGTAGCTCCTTCAGCCATTCCCGGGTGCCGCCCTTCGATCACGAGTATGATCAGTTTATGATCGCGCGTATAACCCATGGCCGTACGCGGATGTTTATCGTTAATGGCTTTACCTGCAAACTTGAGTTCTTCGTTGTTAGTAATTTTTATTTCCCCGTTTTGTACTAAAACAGGTCCTCCTCCTACGGCTGTTTTCATTTTCCAGGCAGGAAATGATAACCGGATCTTTTTCTGATCACCCACTCCTTTCAATATGGCCGCCATTGCGCTTTCTTTAGTAAATCCTGGTAGTGAATCACGAACTATATCCACAGGTGCCTGATAGGCATAGGGATAACGGAGACTGCTATCCGTATATAACCAGGCAATATCAGCGATCCGCTTTTTAGAAATACCAATCGCACTTCCCAGCGGATGACGATAGGTTAGCGTATCCTTCCCTTTGCCATAAATGGTATGAATATTATACCCAAGCAGTTTCCCTTTTTTTATCACCAGGTTCAGGTTCTGATTAGTGGCAAACGAAAAGAAAGTTGTATTGACCACCAGCAGTGGCTGATTATTTTTTGTATAAAAAACGGAGGGCGTTATTCGTCGTTTGAATGTAGTATCTACCGTAAAGTCAAGCCCTTTGTCTTTCAGATCAGCCTCCACGTAATAAGCAATATTAGGTTTACCATCCAGCAGGCTGTTTGTTTTGTATACATGCACCGAAGCAGGTAATGGGCCATACAGGGAGTCCACGTTTTGCCATACGGCCTGGGCCCCGGAAAATAAGGAATAAGAAATAAGGAATATAAAACAGAGGAAGTGGCGCACGGGTATAAAGTTGAAAGGTTGACAGGTTAAAAAGTTGACAAGGCCTCTCAGGAGGGGCTGTTGTCCGAAGCATCGGACTACTAACTACTATCTACTAACTACCGACTAGCTTCCCATTCCTTCCTCCCGATCCCTTCAAACACATGCTTCTCGCTATGATAAGAAGATCTTACCAGCGGGCCGCTTTCCACATAATCCAGGCCGATCTGATAACCCATCTCGCGGTATTCAGCAAATTCATCGGGGTGCACAAAGCGTTGAACCGGTAAATGTTTTTTAGTGGGCTGGAGGTATTGACCGATCGTTACCACATCACAACCGTTAGCCTGCAGGTCCTTCAGGGTTTGAAAGACTTCTGCCTTTGTGTCACCCAATCCGAGCATGATACCGCTCTTGGTACGCAGTCCCCCTTCTTTGAGGGTGCGGATCACTTCCATACTTCGCCAGTATTTAGCCTGAATACGAACCTGGCGGGTGAGTCGTTCCACCGTTTCAATATTATGACTCACCACTTCAGGGGCCGCATCAATTACCCGCTGAATATC
>CAUJFR010000009.1 GCA_963169885.1 Bacteroidota bacterium | reverse complement strand
ATATTCCGCATACCCTTCCCATTTCCAGACAGGAAGAGCGGCAACAGGATTGGAATGCCAGAACCCAAGCCGGTCAAATTGCATGCAGTGCACCATTTCATGCGCCAGCAACCGGGTGAGATTCCACCGGTATTCATCGATGACCGCATAATTTTGAACCAGATTCGTGTTTGCCTGAATGACTACTTTGTTATAAAAACCCCTGGCAAAAGCACGGCCATTGAGCTTTTCCACCAGCAATGGATAATAGGAGCCATCATTCAGACAGATATCATTGTTCATTTCCGGATTATAAAATTCACTTTTCTTCAACAAACCGGTCACTTCATCAAGCATGGGCCGGAACTGATCCCCGATGGGCTTATTATGATAGATACTGTATTGCTGGTAGGTGGTTTTGTTTCCATAACTCAGGATGGGATTTAACAGGATCGTCAGCAAAAGCCCGGCAATCAATAAGGCAGTGGCCGTGAGGCGAAGTCCCCATTTACACAACTTTTTTTTCATAATTCCTTTTTTGGATGAATTGTGTCGGATCCGTTTTATCGGTATACAATAAAAATAAAAAATATTTTATGGATTTCTGTCGGGTATGACTTCAATACACCCACAAACCTTCCGCTTTTAACATTTCTTAATTTCCGTGTTGAACCAATATACAGGGGAATGCCGATTTCAGATACTAATACCGGCATGGGGACTAATCTGATTATATTACAGCTTATAAGTTTGGCAATAATCAGAGAATAGTAAGACCCGCTTCTTTTAATTGACTTCGGCCTTTTTCTTCTTCACGGCCACCACTTTCTCCGGTTCACCGCCCTCCATCTGTTCCTTCAGTTCCTTGATCGTCATATTGTAGATCACACTGTGCCGGTTCTGTACCCGCTGCACTAAATGTACATGGGCAATAAAGTCCTGCACGATCTGGATCTTATCACTCGGTGTCACCACCAGCAACTGCAGATGCAACTGCTTACACAGCTCCATCAGGTAGGTGGCTTTTTCCTCATCCTGGTTGCTGAAACTTTCATCCACCGCAATAAAGCGCAGACTCTTGCTGGCCCTTCCCTCGCGGGTAATGCCAAACTGGTAGGCAATAGCCGAACAGAGAATGGTATAGGTCAGCTGCGCCTTTTCACCTCCGGACAATTGTCCCATCTGGCGGTAGGTCTTCTTGGTTTCGTTATTGCTCCGGTATTTTTCATCGGCCCAGAACTCAAACCAGTTCCGTACATCCATCACTTTATTCCGGTAGCTATCACTGGCATCCAGTTCGGCAATTAACGGTTGTATCTTCTGGGTAAAATGCAGGGCCTTTTCTTCAAAACTGCTCTGCTGCCAGTTGGCTGCCTGGGGTAAGGCATCGAGCAATTGCATTTTGAATTCACGGATCTCCGATCCCGCCTGTACGGGTTGTTTCCTCAATTGTACATAGGTATCCGGCATCCTGTTGAAATTGATGCCACTCAGCGATTGATTCAGCTTCACAATACTGTTACTGATCTCCCGCTCCCATTTATCCAGCTCCTCATTCAGTCCACCGATTTTATACGTGATGGTATCACTGATATAGTTTTCAAAATCGCGTTTATACTTCGGCAGGTTCTCCGAACTCAGCTTATCCATCCATTCAATATACTCATTGGCATACTGCGCGTCTTCGGAGAAGCCCACCACATCGCCACTCCAGTCCGGATATTTCTGGGTCAACGCACCCGAAGGGTTTTTGATCAAATAGATCGCCCGGCTCAGCCCGGTCTCGGTTTTCTGCAAACTGCCTTTTAGTTTTTCCAAACCGGACTGCCGTGCATCCCGGAAAGCGTTGAACTGTGCATCCAGATTCTCCAATGTAATCTGGCTCATAAACTCCGATTGCTGCTGCTGGAACTGCAATAACAGGTCTTTCTCTTCAGCAGTGATCTCATCTACGATGCGTTTGAGCCCATCGAGCTCTTTTGTGAGTGTCTCCAGTTTCTGCTGGATCACGCCTTCTTCCCGTACCAATTGATCCTGCCCCTTTTGGACTGTCTCTTTACGTTCGGACGTCTCTTCCAATTGTTTTTTCAGCTGGTTCAGGGCCTTATTCTCTTTGGTAAGTGAGTTAATCTGTTCCAGTACTTTATGTACCTGGCGTTGCAGCCCCG
The DNA here is from genome assembly GCA_963169885.1 of Bacteroidota bacterium. Classification (GTDB taxonomy): domain Bacteria; phylum Bacteroidota; class Bacteroidia; order Chitinophagales; family Chitinophagaceae; genus JJ008. The sequence goes on along the minus strand of CAUJFR010000009.1, from coordinate 11,645 downwards.
CTATATCCAGTTCTTCAAAGCCTGTATGTTCCTGGATGCGGCTGCTCGCATAATATTGATGCTGCAGTCTTTTGCTCTTATTGCTACAACGTTCTATGATCTCCGTTGTTTGTTGCAACAGATCAGAGAGCGAATCCCGTTTCCCAAAGAGTGCCTGTTTTTTCTTTTCATTGTTCCAGCCCAGTACAAAATGACTCGCGTCATTCTTCCCGGGACGGTCATCCTTCTCATGCCGCTGACCATTCTTGATGAGGCCATTTAGCGTTACGGCTTTGCTGTACCGGTCCAGGTTTTTATCATCCTCTATACAGGCATAATTAAACTGCCGGATCACCTGCTGCTCCACCCAGTTGCCCAGTTTATGATCGGGATGAAACTCCAGCTTATCGTGCACAGTTCCTTCATCCGGATGCTGCACCAACGCATTGTCAGTTACATGTTCATAAACCAGCTTTGCCCGCAGGTTTTCCCGGTTTACATATTTATTGACTTTCTTATAGAATTTATCAGGCACGAGTAAACGAAGACTGAAGTTGCGCAACAATTTCTCCACGGACGGTTGCCACTGCAGCTCATCCGTTTTTACCTGCATCAGTTCCCCGGCAAATGGAAGCTCATGAGGTAAGATGTCCAGGGCTGCACAGATATGCGCACGGATGCTGATCAGGTAAGCCGGAATATTATTCTTACTTACCAACAGGTTATTTAGTTCTTTCTCTACGATATCCTTGTCCGTAGCTGCGGCATCTTTTTTTCTGCGGGCATCATACTCATCTTCATCATTCAGCCGCTTCTCGGTATTCAGTGAAAGTTGCTTGCGCTGATTTTCTTTCTTTATCCGCTGATATGCCGCTTCATCTGGCGCTGTAGCTTCCTGTAAATGCAGCGTAGCGCACCAGCTGGTAAACTCCTCTAGTCGTGCTGTGGCGGTACTTTTTTTCTCTTCGAGTTCCTGCTTTGATTTTTCCAGCTGCTGCAAACGCTGACCGGCCTGGTTCTGATCGATCTGGTTCAGGATGGTTCGTTCTTCTTCCGCAAGCGTCGCCAGCTCTTTTCTATGCTGTGCGATTTTCTGTACCAGTTCTTTTTCCTGTTGCCGGATCTGTTCGGATGCAACACGGAGCAATTCATATTGCGTATATTTTTTCCAGATACCCGCTGTGTTCAGCAGGGTCTCCAGTTCTTCTTTCTGTTGCTTTAGCTGCTGAAACTGTTCATACTGGTCTTTTACCGGTTGCAGCATTTTCAGCTGTTCTTCCGCCTTTTCAATATTTCGACGTGCATCCAGCAGGGTGGAAAGGTGCTTCTTCAGTTCCTGGAACTGGTCTTCAATATTCCGGGGTTCCAGCATATGGGTGCGGATGAACTCATCCAGGTTGCCCAGCACTTTAATCCCGACTGTCTGGTTAAATAAATGCAGGGCCTGTATACTCTGCATCCCCAGTACTTCCACGATGCGTTGCGCATAACGGCTGGCGGCATCAAACCATTCCACAAATTTGCGGCTGCCTTTATTGTACCGCTGATCAATGGTTTTTTTCCAGGCACCCCCAAGGTCAAAAGGTTTGAAATCTTCTTCGATCTTCAGGGCCTTGTGTGCCACACCGAAATGTTTCTTCATTTCCCCATTGACAAAATAGCGGACCTGGAACAAGGTAACCACCTGTTCTGCTTCATTGGCAAAATTGACCAATATGATGCTGTACGCCTCGTCTTTATTCTCGCGGAGATATAAGGTCTTGGTGGAACCGGTACTTTCACTGCTGATGGTGCCATAGCCTCCGAGTACATAACTGTCTTCGGTCCGGTCGCCTTTTTTCTCCGAACCACTGCTCTGGTTATAGAAACGGTAACGTTTCTCCGGTACGATAAGGGTCAGTAATGCATCTACGAAAGTGGTCTTGCCACTGCCGTTGGCCCCGGTCAGCAGACTCGTTTCCCCGCCGGGATGAATGGCATGGATAGTATCATCAAATGTGCCCCAGTTGAAAATTTCCATGTACTGAAGGCGGAATCCGCTCTTCTGGTTATCGGTACTAAATACACTCAGCTGCATGTGTCAATCGTTTAAGGGTTGGATTCTTTTTGTAATTTCTCTTTGTGCTGTTTCAGTTGCTGGTAAAAACTATCCAGTTCTTCTGCATCCACCCGGGCCTTGATTATTTTTTTGATCCGGAACCGTTGCTCATCCGCGATCTCATGATCATCGGTCAAGGCCAGGAAACCATATTCTTCAGTCTTATCGATCAGCCGGTCGATCTCCTTCAGGAATTTAACCCGGCTGGCATTTTCTTTAAAAAACAGTTCCGCATACTCCTTGATCTCCCGGCGTTTCTTCACCAGTTCGCGGTTATTGCTATCACCAGTTTCAAACTCCGCCATCATTTCCCGTAGCAGTACCAGCATAATGCTTTCCTCATAGGTGAGGGCCCGGCGGATGATCCAGCTTACACTGGCATCTTCTTCTTCCGGATTTACATGCAGGAGATAAGCATAGCCATCTTCCTCGTGCAGGATCAGCCGGAGGCCGAGTTGCTGCAGAAAAGCCGGCAGTTCGGCTTTGTATAAGAGCAATTTTTCCCAGGTCGTTTTGTCGGTATAATCCAGCGGACCCCGGAGTAATTTGATGAATACGGATGTGTACGGTAATAGTTTCTGTTGCATGATATTCGTCTATTTACTGAACAGGAGATAGGGTACTTCGGCAAACTTTGTCTTTTCGCTGTTCAGCGGAATGAGTTCGGAGGTTTTTTCTATGATCTGTACTTTTCCTTTTTTATCTTTTATAAAACTGTAATAGCTCACAATTTCTGCCAGCCCGTTTTCCGGCGGACGTTGTTCCAGTATTTCTTTCAGGGTGGCCGTGGATTGATTTTTCAGGACGGCTTCCACATGTTGCCACAGTATTTTTTTATCGATAAAGGAGGTGTTGAGCATCCTGGAAAAGCGTTCCGGATCGGCGATCACCTGTTCTTGTGCCAGGGGTTGTTTCACCGTAGCCGTGGCTTTTTTCTGCTGGAAAGTCAGTTTGCGCTCCATCACCATCTTTACATCAGCATGAAAAATGGTTTGAATGGAACAATCCGGGTTCTCCCCATCCATCAGGTCAAACACCAGTTCTTTAATACTGGCAATCTGTTTGCGCAATCTCCGGTGTTTGGCAATTTCCTTCTCCGTGATGATACGGCTCAGTTTCTCTGCCATTTTATCATTGGCATCGTATACGGTCTTCCCCTGTTGCAGCAACAGGTGTTTTACATTCTGTAAGAAAAGACTGTCTGCACTGATCTGCCGTTCATCGATCAGCTGGATCAGTTGCTCCGTCAGTTCTTTCCAGTATTGCTGCCCGGTGCGGGAGATCAGGAAATCCCAGAAAGCATAGAAGCTTCTTCCCTGGGGACTTTGCCGTAACGCATCATAGGCTTCAAAGGCAAAGCCCACAATGGCACCCTTGCCCTGTTCGGCCCGGGTATGTTGTTCCACGATAGCGCGGTGGATCTGTTTGAAATTATCTTCCACTTCGCGGAAATCGCTGATCAGTTCATAACAAAGGCGGGTAAAGAGTTCGAGCCGTTCCGTTACCTGGGCATTGGTATAATTTTCCGGGGCCACACCCATTTCGATCGCCTTGATTTCTTTATCGATCTCGGCCCGTTTATCTTTTAATAATTCCAGTCTTTTTTTACGGTCATCTTCCGTATGCTCGACAATATCCTGCAGGGAGTTGAAGAGCAGTTTGAACCGGCTTTCGGTGCCCACATGTTTGCGTACCTGCAGACTGTGCATCCATTGAAATACTTTTTCCGTATGGGAACTCAGTTGGTAAAGGATGGTGCCTTCGGCGTCCTGGAAATCCTGGAGCAATCGTTTCTGCACCCAGTTCATGATGTATTTCCGGCTACGGGTCTGCTCATCTTCCCCGAAAGCGATCCTGGCTTCTTCGATATCCTCGGTACCATCCTCATGTGTACTCAGGGTTTCGGCCAGCAGCTGGATAAAGGATTCTTCCGGGATCACATGCCGGTTTTCTTCTTTAAATACCGTGTATAAAAAGGGCAGGATCCAGTGCGCATTGCGCAGGCGGAGCATTTGTACGGACGGACTGGAGCTGTAAATCTGTTGTAATTCTTCCGGGTTCACACACAATTTTTGTAGTGGCACAAATTAGGGGAAAGATGGGGTGTGACCCCCTTTTTTTTATTGGGAAAACAGGATTTTTTCCCTGTTTTCCGGTAAACCCCGGATTTGACGCTAAACTGTGGATTTCATGTATAAAAAAGCTGGGAAAGGAATCGTATTCTTTCAGGAATCCTGCTATTTATTTTGATTTAATCCCCATCTGCCGCTGAAAATAACGGCGCAAACTGTTTCTGGAAAAGCGCAGGATGAAATAGTAACTGACCAGTAAAAGTAAAAGGGTGGCCGCCAGTATTATGATTTCAGGTGTTAAGGTAGTCCAGGCCTTGACAGCAACTAAAGCAACCGCTACCAGTAATACATAAAAAAACAGCAGTGAAAAATGACCAGGCCGTGCTGTCAGCCGGATCACGGTACGTTCTTCTTCGGCCCTTATCCGTCCGTTCAGTACAGCAAAAGACTGAAGGATGCCAAAATAAGCAACTGCCGAGGATAGTACAGACATTACCCGGAAAGTATGGTCATCGCTGAAGCAACCGCTGAGCCGGGGCGCTGTTTTATGCCAGGGTGTTAAAAACAAGGTCTCCAGTTCGGCTTTTACCTGGGCCGGAGATTCGTTGAGCTTGTATTTATATTTTGCACGGAAAAGAAGATTCATAGATTAAGGGGTCGCAATAGTCAGTTAATTATTGATCAGAATTTCAGCAACATCCGGTGATTGGGATTACTATGGGTGGCTGATATCGGGAAATCATAACTTCCGGTAATGGTAAATCCTTTCTTTTCATAAAAACGGATGGCCCGGTTATTTTCCTTCCATACATAGAGCCAGACCCCGGTTTGTTTTTCTTTTTTCATCAGGTGAATCAGAAAATCCATCAGGGCCGGTCCAAGGTTGGTGCCATAATAACTCTTCAGCAGGTAAATGCGTTCCAGTTTGGTAACAGCATTACCCGGACTGCCTTCATACGGTGAATTCAAAATGATCTTTGAAAAGCCTACCGGCAGTTTATGATAATATTGAATGTGATAGATATTGTCCGGATCTTCCAGTTCGGCCTGCAACATAGCCGGGGTATAATTTTTCGCTACATAGGCATCAATATCGGCCGCCGCCGCACTATGTCCATGTGATTCTATAAAGGTCTGTGTCGCTAATCCGGCTAAAAGGGCTGCGTCCTTTACCTGCGCTTTTACAATCGAAATCATTTCGCGAAGTTAATTTATAAAATGCGCAGTGCTCATTTCTTTATTTCAAAGTGATATTGTCCCGAACCGGCTTTTACCACCGTCTTCCCTTTTTCCAATCCCTGTATGGTCAGATCTTTATGACCGCTGACAGGAATGCCGTTTTCAGTAATAGCCGGGAGATCGGCGGAAGGAAGATAGATCAATGCACTGCTGTTGACCGGAATAGTGATATCCAATGTAAGCCGCTGATCACTGATTTTCCAGCCACTGACGGCTTCTCCATAATTCGTTTTCAGTCTTGCTTCCATACTGGTGAAATTTCCCCCGGTCTGTGGTTCTATTCGTAACTGCTGATAGCCGGGGGCTTCTTCACGGGTATCCAGTCCGGCCGCCACCCGGTACATCCAGTCACCAATGGCTCCATACGCATAGTGATTAAATGAATTCATAGAAGGCACCTGGAAAGTACTGTCCGGTTTTATTCCATCCCAGCGTTCCCAGATAGTAGTGGCACCCATTTTTACCGGGTAAAGCCAGGAGGGATAAGTCTCCTGCAGTAATAAACGATAGGCGATATCGGTATAGCCATAGCGGCTGAGTACATGACAGAGATAGGGTGTGCCTAAGAATCCCGTGGTCAGGTGATAGCCATAACTCTTTACATTTTCCACCAGTCGGTTGGCAGCTGTCTGACGAAGTTCTTCCGGTAACATATCAAACTGCAGGGCCAGGGTATAAGCGGTCTGTGTGCCGGATACCAGTTTCCCGTTAGCGGTCATATATTCTTTGCGGAAAGCGGCTTTTATTTTTTCCAACCGGTTCTGGTAATAACCTGCATCCGCTGTCTTGCCAAGTACCACGGCGGTTTTCATCATCAGTTCTGTGGTATGAGCAAAAAAGCATTGGGCGATCAGGTATTTATCGGTTACCGCGGCCCTGCCGTCATTATCATCAAAAGGGCGATAAAATAACCAGTCTCCGAAATGAAAACCAGTAGCCCATAAATCATCCTTGCTGTTTTTTTCCATAAAACCCTGCCAGGCTTTCATACTGGCATACTGATCTTCCAGTATTTTTTTATCGCCATACGCGAGATACATATTCCAGGGAATAATGGTGGCAGCATCGGCCCAGCCGGTGGATCCGGCCGAACCCGCACCCAATACATTGGGAATGACAAAGGGCACACTGCCATTTTCCAGCTGATCAGCGGCCACATCTTTCATCCATTTGGCAAAAAAGTTATTGACGCCATAGTTGAAAGCCGCTGTCCGCGAAAACACCTGCGCATCTCCGGTCCAGCCCAACCGTTCATCGCGTTGCGGACAATCAGTAGGTACATCCAGGAAGTTTCCTTTTTGTCCCCATTGAATATTATGCTGCAGCTGGTTGATCAGTTTATTGGAACTCGTGAAAGTACCGGTGGGTGGCATATCGGAGTAAAGTGCTACAGCGGTCAGGTTGTCGGCTGTCAGTTCGCCCGGGAAACCATCCACTTTTATATACCTGAAACCCTGGAAAGTGAAATGCGGTTCAAAGAATTCTTCCGCACCGCCTTTGAGGATATACTTGTTTTGCTGTTTAGCGGCCCGCAGATTAGCGGTATAAAAATTGCCGGCTTTGTCCAATACTTCTGTATGCGTGAGTACAATCTGATCTCCTGCATTACCTTTTACGTTGAGTTCTACCCAGCCCACAAGATTTTGCCCGAAATCGGCCACCAGTTCACCCTTGGATGTTTTAAAGATTTTTACTGGTTTAAAGCGTTCATGTTTCCGGATGGGTTCATTGATGGTGGCAACGATAGGCCGGTTGGTCACCGTAGCTTTCTTTGCATTCACCCAACCCGCTGCAGTGTATCCAGGACTTGCCCAGCCGGTCTTTTCTTCCCGGGCATCATAGGTCTCCCCATTATAAATTTCAGAGTAATGGATCGGTCCGGTACTGGTTTGCCAGCTTTCGTCGCTGCCAATGAGGGACTGACTGCCGTCGGTAAACGTGATCATCAACTGCATCAGCAGAGCTGGGTTTTTCCCATAAATATTCTTATGATTATCCCAGGCGAGGAAGCCGCGGTACCAACCATTGCCGAGTGTTACGCCCAGTGCATTGTCACCGGCTTTCAGTAAACCGGTTACATCGTAGGCCTGGTATTGCAACCGTTTATTATAACTGGTCCAGCCGGGTGTCAGGTAGGCATCGCCGATCCGTTGACCATTCAGCTGCGCTTCATACATACCCAGGGCGGTGATGTAGGCTGTGGCGGATTTTATTTTTTTGTTCAGGGAAAAAGGTTTACGGAAGTATTGAGCCGGACGATTGATACTGTCTTCGGTAAAACCGGCTTCAATCCAGCTGGCTTTCCAGTCTGTAGGTTGCAGTAAACCAGTATGAAAAAATGCCGGTTGACTCCAGGCACTACTCTTACCCTGGTTATCCCATACCCGTACCTGCCAGCTGTATCGTTGATTGCTTTCCAGTCTGGCTCCCCCGTAAGAAATAAAAACGGATTGGCCGCTGCTGGTTTTGCCCGTCTGCCAGACCGCTTTTTTATCCAGCAGTACTTTCAGTTCATAGGCCGTTTGCATCGTATTACGGACGGGACTGTTCAGTTGCCAGCTGAAACGGGGTTGAGTAATATCGATGCCAAAGGGAAATAACTGGTTTTCGGTCTGGAGTCTGGAAACACTGAGTTGGGCAAAACTGCCGGTGCTGATCAGCAACAGGAGCAGCCAGTTGATTTTTCTCATGGGGAGAGCATTCGTTTAAAAGAGTAAGATACCAAATTAAATATACTGCCGTGGGAGGACGAGGCTGTCATGGGCTATACCGATGATTCTCCTTTTTATCGTCTCCACCCATCCGGTAATTTCAGACTGTCCTGAAACAAGCTGACTATTGGTTCAATCGGGGAAAGCCGGATCTCTGGTACTTTCAACGCTATGAGCCGGCTGCGGATTTTTTCTCCCTGCTGATCAGGATACAGCCAGACTTTATGAGTGGTGGTATCGAGGATCAGGGTACTCCGATACGATCCGGATAATCGGGGCCAGTATACATTCGTATTGTGTAGTACAATAACTGTTTTCAATAGCCCTGCACTGTCTATGGAACTGAGTTGAAACTCATCGCCGGTATTTACATAATCCGGATGAAGATCCGGATGAGGTTTCAGGACCAGGAACCAATCGGTATTTGTTGGAGAGATCAGTTCATAAGGCTCGGCTAAAGGCAATCGCCACAGGTCATCGCTTCGGGTAAAGGAATAGAAATTCTGTTTATTGGTAACAGGATTACAACCAATCAAGAGCCAACAAGTGAAGGCAATTTTTTTCATAAATTGATTAAATTTCATTCCAAATATTGGAATTATTCTAATTATTGGAATGAATGGAAATATTTAATAAATTTAAATAACTGATAATCAAATATTTAAAGTTTGGTACAAGATTTAATAGTAAGGGCAACTAATAAATTGTTGTCGAATGAAGACTTTCCTCCCTGTACTCATTTTAGCCCTGTTTTCACTGAATTCCTGTGTCAAAAGAGATCTTTCTGGTCAGAATCAACTGCCGCCTGATCAACAGACCGTCGAAAATATGAAGATTGATCCAGGATTTACCTTTAGAACGGATAAGACAATTGATGTAAGCATCAGTACCCTTGATAATGCGGATCAGGTGGTTCCAAATATCCGGGTCAATCTTTATACCGATTATCCGGAGAATGGCGGAAGGCTGATCGCCAGTTGTTTTACCGGCCGTACCGGTATATATACTGCGAAGCTGAAACTGCCGTCTTATACGGATTCATTGGTCGTGGAAACTCCGGCGATCGGATTTGTACAAATGCAGAAACGGGCGATTGCAGATAATAAACTGCATTGTGTACTTGGTGGAAAGAATCCCTTACTCTTCGGAAGAGGCGCCTATCCTGAAATCCTCCAACCTGAAATGAATACGGCAAGGATGGAAGCCATTCCTTTTGTAAAACCACTCAGTTCGTTTAATGCACTGGGCGTGCCTTCTGTACTGACCCTTCCCAATGATGTAGTGGATGCCTCTTTCCTGGCCGATATCAATACCGCTTTGCCGGAATATAAGCCCGTTCCGACTTTCCATCCCGACTACCTGACGCAATCCAATCAAGCCAACCTGGAGTTTCTGGAACTTTCCAATGTATGGGTCACTTTCGTGCATGAAGGCGCGGGACATAAGAATGTACTGTGTTATTATAAATATGATGTGAATAATCCGCCCGCCACTGCTGCGGATGTGGACACCCTTTACGCCATTTTCCCTAACACCTCGTATGTAAACAGTGGAGGCGGTCTCGTTTCAGGAAATAAAGTGAATATCGGCTTGTTTCAGCCGGGTACAGCGGTGGGCTGGGCCCTGATTTCAAACGGGTATAACGGCTCTGCTATTACGGCCGGTGCCGGCGTGTTTTATTCCAACACAGAACTGAATCCGGAAGCAACCTTAAGTCTGAAAAAACATTGCATCATGCTGAATGATGTAAACCGGGGTAAATTTCTTCTGTCCTTTGAGGACCTGAACCGGGGCACCTCCAGTTGTGATAATGATTTTAATGACGCGATTTTCTATGTATCGGCTGATCCGGTGCAGGCGATCGTGGTAAATAATGTCCCGCTGCCGGCTTATACCTCTATCGATGACGATAACGACGGGGTGACTGATAATTTTGATGATTATCCCACCGACCCCAACAGGGCATTTGACAATTACTTTCCCTCCCAGAATGCGGTAGGAACCCTGGCATTCGAAGACCAATGGCCTTCTAAAGGGGATTATGATTTCAATGACATGGTCATTGATTATAATTTCAATACGATCACCAATGCACAGAACCAGGTCACACAGATCAGGGCCACCATCACCACCAAGGCCATCGGGGCCAGTTATCACAGCGGCTTCGGCTTCCAGCTGCCCATTTATCCCTCACTGGTCGCCAGTGTAACGGGAACGGATATCCGCGGAAGCCTGATCACCCGCAACGCCAATGGTACTGAAGCCGGTCAGTCAAAAGCCACCATCATTGTATATGAAGACGCTTTTACCCAGCTTCCCTGGCCGGGTGGCGGCATTGGGGTCAATACCACCGCCGGGGCACCTTATGTACAGCCGAAAACACTGAATGTAGTGATCACCCTTACCACACCGGTGAATACCACCATCCTGGGATTGCCGCCCTACAATGCTTTTATCTTTACTAATAAGAACAGGGCTAATGAAGTGCACCTGATCAATTTCCCTCCCACCGATCTGGCCAACCGTTCGCTCCTGGGAACCATGCATGATAACAGCAATCCCGCCATCGGCCGCTATTATGTAACGGCTAAAAATCTGCCCTTTGCCATCGATGTGGCAGGTCCTTTTGATTATTCAGTAGAGAAAACAATTATAACGGATACCTATACGAAAGTTTACCAGTGGGGTGTGTCTGGCGGACTACAGTTCCTCGACTGGTACAAACCGGTTGCTGGCTACCGCAATACCCAAAAGATATTTACTCATTAATGGGATCCGAACCCTCTGTTTTTTTAATGGGATACCACCCCAGTTGCAAAGACCCCTGCGCAACAGCCGGGTGGTTTCTTTTTTAATTCCGTAAATAAGAACTGCCGTCCAGTTTAATTCAAACAAATGACGGGGCCGGTATTTATTCAGATAGCCTGTAAATAAACTCTTCAATTTCAGCCTGCCGGGCATTCGCAAATCCCTTGTCCTCACCTGTCCGGACAAAGCCGCATTTTTCCAGTACCCGTTGTGATCCGATATTGTCAAAAGCTGTCCGTCCGTAAAGTGGTCGCGTCAGTTCCAATTTCAAAAACAGGGTAAGCGCCGTGCTGGCAATGCCTTGTCCCCAGTAAAGCCGGTCGATCCAATACGTAATCTCCGCATCCCCTTCCATCACAAACTTTGCAATACTGCCAACGATCAATTCATTGACACGGATACTATACATGTGGATGGTCGGGTCGGTTAAAAATGGGGTGTATTTTTCAATGTAAGCCTTTTTATCGGTTGGATCTTTGGCGGTGAATGCCGCCAGAAAAATGGCTTCCGGGTCAAGCTGGATTTCAAACAGACGGTCCAGGTCAGCTGCTTCAGTCCTGGTTAGTAGTAGAGGAGGAGTATTCATTATCCGGAAACGGGGTTGATTTTTTGGGTATAAGCGTGACGGGTATAAATGGTATCATTCCTTAACGTAAACTGGCAAAAGTAAGATAGGAAAAAATCAGTTCGGATTTGACGAAAGACTGGAAAAGTAATCGTGGTATTTAGCAATTATTT
>CAUJFR010000008.1 GCA_963169885.1 Bacteroidota bacterium | reverse complement strand
AAAAAAGAAGGGAAGATTTTATGTGAGGACGGTTTGGAACCGAAAGAATTATCGCTTGAAACCAGGGTATCCATGAATTTCTGGTGTTTTGATCCTTCCTTCTTTGCCTATACGCAGAAACTGTTCATAGAATTCCTGCATGCTTCCGGACAGGAAATGAAATCCGAATTTTTTATTCCCATTGTGGCGGATCAGTTCATTAAGGAGGGCGGTAAAGTGGAGATTATACCGACCACCTCCAACTGGTTTGGAGTGACCTACAAAGAGGATGCCCCCTTTGTACAGAACAGTTTGAATACACTGATTGAAAACGGAGAGTATCCGGCGAAGTTGTGGTAATCCTCAAAGTCTTATAAACGAAAGAAGCTGTATCAACAGATACAGCTTCTTTTTTTCTATAGGGATAATTTCTTTAGTTCACTTTAACCATGTATACATAGTCTTCCACTTTCTCGACTTGCTGCTGAAATTCCATTCCGGAAATAGTTGAGCGGGAGTTCAGTTTGATCCGCTGGTAGAGGGTATCCTTTTTCTGGTCTTTTTTCAGATCTTCCAGCACTTTGTAAATATGTTTGCCCTGGATGGCGAAAGAAAAGCCTTCTGCATTCTTCTGGCGACCGTTCAGGATACCAATCACTTCTCCTTTTTTATTCAGGATAGGGCTGCCACTATTTCCCTGGTTAGCGGTCAGTTCGAGCTGGCAACTTAGGGTATCGCCTTTATAACCGGTTTTGGAACTGAGGTAACCCTGTCCATAAACCACTTCGTTGCGGGGGTAACCCAGCGTGAAAATGGGTTCGGCGAGTCTTCCGGAAGAACGGCTGATTGTATAGGGGATTGACACATAGGGTTTGAATGATTCGTCATCAATTTTCAGAATGGCGATATCTTTTGCGGCATCCATGTAAACCACTTTTGCCGTATACTCACCCCGGCCGTTCTGCACGGCAATATTATGAGCGCCTTCCACTACGTGAACATTGGTAACCAGGTATCCTTTGGTATCAATAATGAAACCGGTACCGCCCGTTGTATATACAATGGTATTATCGGAACTGCTGATTTTATTCTTTACCTTATTGATTTCCTGACCCTGGGCTTTGGTGGTATTTTCAATAACATTAATCTTGCCTTTCAGTTTTTCCAGTTCACCGGGTGCTGTTTGGGGCGTAATGGTCCACACCAATGCGCTGATGGTCAGGGTAGTGATCCCTGCAATAGAGGCGGCAATGGCGGCCACCCGCTTATATCTTTTCCAGAGGTAAACCACTTTGGCTTTGCCGGTCAGGCGGGCCGAATTGATCTTACCTTGTTCAGCCAGGTCGGTATGCACATCGTGCAGGGTGCTGCGGAATTTCTTCCATTCCCCGAAACGATTCATCTGTTGCATGAATAAAGTGTGTTCCACCACCAATTCATCAATTTCACCATTTGCTTTTCTCAGATTTTCAAAATGCAAACGTTCGTCAGGATTCATCTCCCCACGGATATAGCGTTCCACCGCCTCAAGTACTTTAGTATCACCCATTTCCGTTCTCGTTTTTATAATGACTAAAAAATATCTTTTTCAACCGCATCAGGCACTTATACTTCTGGTTTTTGGCATTGTCCGCGTTGGTATATCCAAAATTGGCGGCAATGACCTGCATGTTTTGTTTTTGCAAATAATACGCTTCTAACAAACTTTTACAGGGTTCTCCCAGGCTACTGATGGCTTTGTTCATCATTTCAAACTCAGCATCTCTCTTCTCATGGTCTTCCATATCCTCATCCACGGGAACCGCGGATTCGAGGTCATCGATCGGAGGTGAATATCGGTTTAATTGCTGTAACCTTTTGAGCCACAGCCTTTTACTTACAGAGTAAACATAGGTCTTGATCAGGCAGTTGAGTTCAAAGGATCCGGAACGCACTTTTTCATACAAAACGATCATGGCTTCCTGGAATATGTCTTTGGCGTCGTCTGCAGAGCCATTGTTGTTGATTATCAAGGACTGAACCATATTATAGTTCTCCTTGTAGATCGTTTCAACGGCTTTTTTGTCGTTTACGGCTAATCCTTGCAATAATTCCTTTTCGTTAATCGCTTGTTTCACATTCCCTTATTTAATACGGGTTTTTAAAAATAGTAACCCTTTGGCAGCCCAAAAAAATATTTTTTAAAAACCGGGTTACCTTTTCCCGTTTCCGGTATAAAAAGCGAAATATTTCAAACAAAACAAAAAATTATTGAAAATGAAGAAATTTCTGGCAATCGTAGCTATCGCTTCTTTCGCTGTAGCTTGTAACAACAGTACTGAATCTAAAGATGCAACTGCTGATTCTCTGGCTAAAGTAGCTACTGCTGACTCTCTGGCTAAAGTAGCTGCTGATTCTCTGGCTAAAGTTGCTGCTGATACAATGGCTAAAGCTGCTGGCGACACTACCGCTAAGAAAGATTCTGCAGCAAAGTAATTTATTGCAAGCAAATCATTGAAGGCCGTCCCGGACTACGGGGCGGCTTTTCTTTTTTTACAAGACCGGAAACGGAATGACCGCAAGCCCTTAAGTCCGTAAGTACGGACTTTCCCGCCTTGAAAGCCTACCTTTGCGCTTTATTTATACTAATATTATTATCAAGTGAACAAATTTCAAGAACTGGGTATTGAGGAAGGATTACTCCTTTCCATCGAAACCTTAGGGTTTACCCAGCCCACCCCGATCCAGGAAAAAGCCATACCGGTTCTGCTCCAGGGAACCAAGGATTTTATCGGACTGGCCCAGACGGGCACCGGTAAGACGGCCGCTTTCGGATTGCCACTCCTTCAATTAATTAAGAAGGAAGACCGTTTTCCCCAGGCCCTGATTGTATGTCCTACCCGGGAACTCTGTCTGCAGATCACCAGTGACCTGGAAAAATTTAAAAACAAGAAAGTGTCAGTGGCTGTTACAGCCGTATACGGAGGAACCTCCATCAGTATGCAGATCCGTGACCTGAAAAGAGGCACCCACATTGTGGTGGCCACGCCCGGTCGCCTGATCGACCTGATCGAACGCAAGGCTATCAACCTCGAACAGATCAATTATGTGGTACTGGATGAAGCCGATGAAATGCTGAACATGGGCTTTAAAGAGGATATTGAATTTATCCTGAAGAATACTCCGAACCGCCAGAGTACCTGGTTATTCAGTGCCACTATGCCTGCGGAGATCCGCCAGGTAAGCAAGCGGTATATGGATAAACCCTTCGAAATTACCATTGGTAAGATGAACGAGGGGAATGCCAATATTGATCACCACTATTACATGACCCAGCACCATAACCGGTATGAAGTGCTGAAACGGATTATTGATTTTAATCCGGGCATCTATGGAATTGTATTTGCCCGTACCAAGGCCGATACCCAGGATATTGCGGAGAAGCTCACCCGTGAAGGCTATGATATCGATGCGATCCATGGTGACCTGACCCAACAGCAACGTGATAAAGTAATGGGCCTTTTCCGCGATAAAAGCGTGAAACTGCTGGTGGCCACCGATGTTGCCGCAAGGGGAATTGATGTGCAGGGAATCACCCATGTAATCAATTACGAATTGCCGGATGATGTGGAAGTATATACCCACCGTAGTGGCCGTACCGGCCGTGCGGGTAATAGTGGAGTATCCGTATCCATCGTTACACCAAAAGAAGTCTACCGGTTACGCCAGATCGAAAAACTGGTGAATACCCGGGTGCATAAAATGGATATCCCAAGTGGTAAAGATGTATGCCGTAAACAGTTTTTCTCTTTTATTGATAAAATGCTGGGTGCGGATATCAGTCACGGCGAGTACGAAACTTACCTGCCGGTGCTGCGGGAAAAATTTGCCCATGTGGAAAAAGAAGAAATCCTGCAACGGGTAGCCGCGCTTGAGTTTGACCGTTTCCTCAAATATTATGAAAATGCCGCAGACCTGAATATGCGTGATGCCGGTAAGAAAACAGAACGTGGCGAAAGAGGCGCTGCCCGCTTCGAACAACGGGATACCCAGGGAAGAAAGTTTGGCGGCGGTGGCGGTTCCTATCAACGACTGTTCGTAAATCTTGGAACCAAGGATGGCTTCTATAAAGCGAGTTTCCTTCAGTTCATCCTCGATATGAGTGACCTGAAGAAAGATGTACTGGGTCGCATCGACATGAAAGAGATGAACAGCTGGGTGGAAATTGAAGCCGGGGCAGCCAAGAAAATGATCAAAGCGATCGATGGTAAGAATTACCGCGGCCGTAAAATCAGAATGAACGACGCGGAAAGCGGCGGCCGTTCAAAATAATTTAAAGATAGTTGTTGGTAAAACCCGCTGCAAAACCTACATTTGTTTCATGACGATGACGAAATCATTTTTTGGCACTTATTTTTATTACTTCTTTTTTAGTAAGAGGCCGGGAATGCTTTTGTTGAAAACAAACTGAACAACTAAGAAACATCAACATAAAGAATCCCGGCCAAACGGCCGGGATTCTTGTTTTTAAAGCCCCTCCAAACCTCCCCAAAGGGGAGGCTTAGCGGCTCAAAGAGGAAACTGAATTTTTTAAATGAAAGAGTTAGACATATATGAGTAAAAAGGTTTCTATACAGGGATATGAAGGAAGTTTCCACCAGGTGGCTGCCCGGCTTTTTCATGGGAAAACAGTAGCAGTGATCCCCTGCGACACATTCCGGGAAGTGGTACGTGTGGCATCGAGTAAAAAAGAAAGTGATGGTGCCGTGATGGCCATTGAGAATTCGATTGCCGGAAGTATCCTTCCGAATTATAATTTATTGCAAAAGAGCAACCTTAAAATTGCCGGGGAGATCTATCTCCAGATCCGGCAAAACCTGCTGGTGAATCCCGGTGTGCAACTGGAAGATATCCGGGAAGTTCATTCACATACTATGGCCCTTCAGCAGTGTTATGGTTTTCTGGATAAATATAAATGGAAACTCGTGGAGACGGATGATACGGCACTGAGTGCGAAAAACATTCATCAGCATAAGAGCAGGCATGTGGCGGCGATTGCCAGCAAACTGGCGGCCGAACTCTATGAGCTGGACGTTCTCGCACCGAATATCCATACCATGAAAAATAATTACACCCGTTTTCTGATGCTGGAACGCGAGGAGACCGTATTGCCCGTGACAGATGCAGACAAAGCTTCCCTTACCTTTCACACGGATCACTCAAAGGGGAGTCTGGTGAAAGTGCTGTCCCGTATCGCCGATGGCGGGATCAACCTCAGCAAGCTGCAGAGCTTTCCTATTCCGGGTACCGATTTTAAATATGCCTTTCATGCGGATATGGAATTTGATAACCGGGAGCAGTTTGATAAAGTGTTGAAGGAAATTGCTCCGCTGACCGAAGCAGTGAAAGTTTATGGGGTATATAAACGTGGGCTTTGGAAATAGTTCGTAGTTAGTAGTCGGTAGTTAGTAGTCGGATTGATCTAAAAGTGGATGTGGATCTTAAAAATGAAAATTGATATTTGAACATTGAGTATTGAACATTGGACTTCTAAGAAGATAAAACGCTCAATATTCAATATTCAATGCTCAATCAACAGTAAAAGACAAATAGCATCATTATGAAAGTGGCCAAAAGACTGGAAGGCATCGGTGAATATTATTTCTCGCAGAAACTGCGGGAAATAGAGGAGCTGAACAAACAGGGAAAGAATATTATCAATCTGGGGATCGGCAGTCCGGACCAGCCTCCGCATCCGGAAGTAATCCGTGTATTACAGGAAGAAGCCGCAAAGCCCCATGTGCATGCTTACCAGTCCTACAAAGGTTCTATGGTTTTACGGCTGGCCATCAGCGACTGGTATCATCGCTGGTTCAGGGTGCAGCTTAATCCCGATGAGGAAGTATTGCCGCTGATCGGCAGTAAAGAAGGGATCATGCATATCTGTATGACTTACCTGAATAAAGGGGATGAGGCGTTGTTGCCGGATCCCGGGTATCCTACGTATAACAGTGCGGTTAAACTGGCAGGTGGCAAGCCCGTTAATTATACACTCAAAGAGAAAAATAATTACGAGCCGGATTTCGACAAACTGGAGAAGAAAGGCCTGAAGAAAGTAAAGCTGATGTTTGTGAATTACCCGCAAATGCCTACAGGGCAACTGCCATCCAAAGAACTGTTTGAGAAGCTGGTGGCCTTTGGAAAAAAGCACCAGATACTCATCGTGCATGATAATCCTTATTCCTTTATACTGAATGATGATCCGCGGAGTCTATTATCCGTAGAGGGAGCAAAAGAAACAGCCGTTGAGTTAAATTCCCTGAGCAAATCACACAATATGGCCGGCTGGCGGATGGGGATGCTTTGCGGGGCAAAGGAAAGAATTGAAGATGTACTCCGGTTTAAAAGTAATATGGACAGCGGGATGTTTTTGCCCCTGCAACTTGCCGCAGCCAAAGCCCTTTCATTGGGGAAAGAATGGCAGGAGGAGGTGAACACCATCTACAGGCAACGGAAAGAAAAAGCCATTGAACTGTTGCAACTGCTGGGATGCAGCTACTCGCGCCAACAGGCCGGCTTGTTTTTATGGGCCAGGGTCCCTGCCGGGTTTAAAGATGGATATGCAGCCAGTGATGATGTATTGTATGGATCGGATGTGTTTATTACCCCTGGTGGTATTTTCGGGAAAGGCGGGAATCAATATATACGGGTAAGTCTTTGTGCCACGGTGGAGAAATTTGAAGAAGCCATCCACCGGATTAAAACTAAAATGGAAAATACAAAACATGGAGCGTAAGAAAATAGCCATCATAGGTGTGGGACTCATCGGGGGTTCCCTGGCCATCCAGTTGCACGAAAAAAAACTTAGTTCACGTTTGATCGGTGTGGAATCAAGTCCCGAACATGCGGCCAAGGCACTCGAGCTTGAGCTGGTGGATGAAGTACTTCCGCTGGAAGAAGCCATCGCTTCGGCAGATGTCATTATATTAGCGATTCCGGTAGACAGCATGGTATCATTATTGCCGTCTGTGATGGACAAAATTGACCGGCAGATGGTACTGGATCTCGGGTCAACCAAATCGCAATTGGTGGAGGTGATCAGCCATCATCCGAAACGGGGACGGTTTTGCGCCACGCACCCGATGTGGGGTACCGAGTACAGCGGTCCGGCAGCAGCGGTAAAAGGGGCGTATGAAAACAAAGCAGTCATTCTTTGTAATCCGGAACAAACGGATGAGGATGTACTGGACTGGGTAAAACATATGTTTGCAAAGATTGGAATGCGGCAGCTCGTTATGGAAGCAAAAGCCCATGACCTGCATGCGGCCTATGTAAGTCACATATCACATATCACCTCTTTTGCCCTGGCCAATACCGTTCTGGAAAAGGAAAAAGAAGAGAATGCCATTTTTGAACTGGCTTCAGCAGGTTTTGAAAGTACCGTCCGGCTGGCCAAGAGTAATCCAGCCATGTGGGTACCGATCTTTCTCCAGAATAAAGTGAATATCCTGGATGTACTGAATGAACATATAGAACAATTGAAAAAATTCAGGGACAGTATCCGTGATGATAAAACGGAAGAGCTCCGGACGCTCATTGAAGACGCTAACAAAATCAGGCGAATAATTAAATAACCAACATTCAATAAAAATCGGCTGCCGGAACCTGAATAGGGAAAGGGAGCACTAACTTTGAACAATGCAAACAACCGAACAGACAAGCAACGCGGCAGCACAGGCTGCCTGGAACAAACGGCCCCTGATCATCAGCGGTCCCTGCAGTGCGGAAACGGAAGAACAGGTAATTGCCACCGCCCAACGGCTGGCTGCCACCGGTAAGGTGGATATGCTCCGTGCCGGCATCTGGAAACCCCGTACTAAACCAGGCATGTTTGAAGGAGTAGGAGCCAAAGGTTTGCCCTGGCTGCAACAGGCCAAAAAAATAACCGGACTTCCCACGACTGTTGAAGTGGCTACCGGTAAACAGGTACAGGACGCACTCACTTTTGATGTGGATGTATTATGGATCGGTGCCCGTACCACAGTAAACCCTTTTAGTGTTCAGGAAGTAGCTGATGCCCTCCGTGGAGTGGATGTACCCGTGATGATCAAGAATCCGATCAACCCTGATCTTGAATTATGGGGTGGTGCAGTAGAGCGCGTGGCCCGTGCCGGCGTAAAACAAATCGGACTGATCCATCGTGGTTTCAGTTCTTATGGTAACTCCGAATTCCGGAATGCCCCGATGTGGCACCTGGCGATTGATATGAAACTGAAATACCCGGGTCTTCCCCTGATCAATGATCCTTCTCATATCTGTGGCCGCCGCGATATCCTGCTGGATGTGATGCAGCGGGCCATTGACCTGGACTACGACGGCCTGATGATCGAGAGCCATATCGATCCGGACAATGCCTGGAGTGATGCCAAACAGCAGATCACTCCTGAACGACTGGCTGAAATGCTGGACCAGATTATCTGGAGAAAAGAAGATGTGAATTCTGAAGAATACCATGCTGCCCTCGAGGCCCTCCGCCAAAAGATCAATCATCTGGATGATGAAATGATGCAGATCCTGGGTCAGCGGATGAAAATTGCGGAGCAGATCGGGCAGTATAAAAAAGATAATAATATCACCATCCTGCAGACCGGCCGCTGGAATGAAATCATTGAAAGAGCCAGTGTAAAAGGGGAGAAGATCGGACTCAGTAAAGAGTTTATCACCCGCTACCTGGATGCTGTACATATGGAAAGTATCAATCACCAGAAGAAGGTGCTCGATAGTTAATCAGTCGGCAGCAGGCAGTCGGCAGTTAACAAAAGTTTGAGAGTGCTAATTTCTTTATATCAGTATAATGAAACATAAAAGCTACAAGTTCTCTGTTGCTTCCACGGATTTTTATTTTGCCGGTGGGATCAGTCAGCTCCGGAAGATCACGGATTCTAAATCCACGATCATCCTCACCGATGAAAACGTATACAACGCCCATACAAAACGATTCAGGGGTTGGAATACCATTGTATTGAAAGCCGGGGAAGACTATAAAGTACAGGCTACAGTGGATGCAGTGGTGGAAACCCTGATTGAAATGGAGGCGGACCGGAAAACCACCCTGGTGGGAATCGGGGGAGGTGTCATTACCGATCTGACCGGGTATATCGCTTCAGTATATATGCGGGGAATCCGTTTTGGGTTTATCCCGACATCTATTCTTGGGCTGGTGGATGCTTCTATCGGCGGAAAGAATGGGATTGATGTGGGACGATATAAAAATATGGTTGGGGTAATCCGTCAGCCATCTTTTATCCTGCATGATATGATTTTCCTGAAATCACTTCCACAGCAGGAATGGGAGAATGGGTTTGCGGAAGTGATCAAGCATGCCTGTATCAAGGATGCAACCATGTTTGCAGCTTTGGAGAACAGCAGTCTGATGACCTACCAGAAAAGTCAAAAAAGCAGCTGCGCATTGGTAGAACGGAATGCCCTGATCAAAATAAAAGTGGTACAGAAAGACGAGTTTGAGAAAGCAGACCGCCGCCTGCTCAATTTCGGTCATACGCTGGGACATGCACTCGAAACGCAGTATGAATTACTCCATGGCCAGGCTATTTCAATTGGTATGACCTATGCCTGTCATCTCTCCGAACAACTGACCGGTTTCCGTCAGACAGACCGGGTGGTCAGTCTGCTGGAAAAATATAAACTGCCTACTTATGCCGCCTTTGATAAGCAGAAAGTATTTCAGGTGCTAAAGATGGACAAGAAGCGGGAGCGAACAGAGATGAACTATGTGTTGCTGGACCGGATTGGCAAAGGAGTAGTGAAGTCTATCTCATTAAAAAAACTCGAACAGATCCTTCAAAATTTATAAAGTGGTTGTAATAATTCATCCATCCCGTTTATCAGGTAATATCCAGGCACCGGCTTCCAAAAGTTCGATGCAGCGGGCCTGTGCAGCGGCCTTGCTTCATAAAGGGGAGTCCCATATTCATAACCCCGGCCATAGTAATGATGATAAAGCGGCCCTCGATATCATTGAACGCCTTGGAGCATCTATTGATGACCGGGGCGAATTGCTGATCATTCACAGCAAAGGGATTCACCCGGTCAAGGAAGAAATCAATTGCGGGGAAAGCGGATTAAGCATCCGGATGTTTACCCCGTTGGCGGCAATGTGTAAAAAACAGATCAGCATTACCGGAACCGGCAGTCTGCTTACCCGGCCGATGGATTTTTTTGATGAAATCCTTCCTCACCTCGGCGTATCCATAAAAAGCAGGGAAGGTAAACTGCCGCTTATTTTAAAAGGTCCGTTAGTACCACAATCCGTTGAAGTGGATGGTTCACTCAGTTCCCAGTTCCTGACGGGGTTACTGATGGCTTATTCAGCAGCCGGGGCCAGCGATGTTTCTATTAAAGTAAATAACTTAAAAAGCCGGCCCTATATCGATCTTACCCTCGAGGTGATGAAACAATTTGGCATGCTATTGCCGGAGAATAAATCGTACACTGAATTTTTCTTTGCGGAAGTACCCGCAAAAAAAAGCGATCCCTTCCCCATAAATTATACCGTGGAAGGGGACTGGAGCGGTGGGGCGTTTTTGCTGGTGGCTGGTGCCATCGCCGGACCGGTAACAATCAGAGGGCTTGATCCGGGTTCTACCCAGGCAGATAAGGGAATACTGGATGCGCTGATGGCCGCAAATGCAGGTGTGGCCATTGATGCCAAGGGAATTTCTATTCATCCTTCGGCTATGAAGGGTTTTGATTTTGATGCTACGGATTGCCCTGATCTTTTCCCGCCATTGGTGGCTTTAGCCGCCTATTGCGAAGGAATAACTTCGATTCAGGGGGTAAGCCGCCTGACCCATAAGGAAAGTAACCGTGGCTTGACCCTCCAGGAGGAATTTGGGAAAATGGGGATTAAAATTGAGTTGGAACATGACCGGATGCTGGTTTATGGAGGTGGACAGGTAAAAGGAGCAAAAGTGCATTCCCGCCATGATCACCGGATAGCAATGGCCTGCGGGGTTGCGGCCCTTAAGGCAGAAGGGGAAGTGACTATTGAACAGGCGAACGCTGTGAAAAAATCCTATCCCGATTTTTTCCAAGACTTGAAAAAACTGGGTGGGGCTGTATCTTTACCCTTTGAGTCCTTTAATTTCTAAATAATACACGTGAATTCTTTTGGCCGGCTTTTCAGGGTTTCGATTTTTGGTGAATCACATGGCGAATCGGTGGGGATTACCATTGATGGCTGTCCAGCTGGTTTATCTCTCCAGGCATCCGATTTGTTGCCTGATCTCGAACGTAGAAAGGGGGGCATTCAAAAAGGAACCACCCCTCGTCAGGAAACAGATTTTCCCATTTTTAAAAGCGGCCTCTTCAATAATAAGACAACCGGATTTCCACTGACGATACTTTTTGAAAATAACAATACCCGGAGCGAGGATTATAATAAGCAGCGTAGTATACCCCGTCCGGGACATGCAGACTGGGTGGCCAATCAGAAATTCGGCGGGCATGAAGATTACCGGGGAGGCGGACATTTCAGTGCCCGGCTCACAACGGGTTTAGTGGCAGCCGGTGCCATTGCTAAAAAATTAATGCCCGGGCTTCAGATTGCTGCGGCGGTTACTGAAATTGGCGGGTATAAGGATACAGAAAATGGATTGCAGAAAGCCATTGAGGCAAAAGATTCGGTAGGAGGAATAGTTGAATGTCGCGTGAGCGGAATGCCGGTCGGTTTGGGAGAACCTTATTTTGATTCAATTGAAGCTGTTTTATCGCATATGCTGTTTTCGATACCCGCTGTTCGTGGTGTTGAGTTCGGAACAGGATTTGCCGCAGCGGCAATGTATGGAAGTGCGCACAATGACGCCATTTTAGACAATACAGGAAAAACAAGGACTAATCATGCAGGTGGAGTAGTGGGAGGGATCAGTAATGGAAATGAACTGGTTTTCCGGCTGGCGGTTAAACCCACATCATCCACTTCCAAAACCCAGCACAGTCTCAATTGGGAAACGGGAACCACCGAAGATTTTTCAATAAAGGGGCGCCACGACCTGTGTGTGGCTTTACGGGCTCCGGTGATTGTTGAAGCCGTAACAGCCATTGTGCTGGCCGATTTCATGCTGCTTGAACAAAAAATTAAACGCGTATTGTAATGCCAGTGATTTATCATGTAACTACAGGCGGGGATTGGGAAGCTGCCAGGCAAAAAGGTTTTTATGAACATCCTTCCCTGTCTGCAGAAGGGTTTATCCATTGTTCCCAGGAAAACCAGGTCGCAGGTGTCCTGGATCGTTACTTTACAGGCCAGACAAACCTGGTCAAGCTCGTGATTGATACCGACCGGCTTACCTCGCATTTTGTTTTTGATTGGTCACCTTCGACACAGGATACATTTCCGCATATTTACGGTCCTATCAATCTGGATGCGGTTACTGATGTGGTCTCCTTGTAATTGCTCCAAATACACCTAATTGTCGTTATTTTTTCTGTAAGTGTCTGGTTTTGCATGCACTTATAAGCCGACCGCCTGCAGTTAAAAAAATCGGACCATTCATTCTGCGAATATTGAAACGTTTGACTATTTTGTAGGGCATACAAAAATAGCCGGAAAGGTTATTCAGTCCGGAACCATTAAACAGGCCACCCGCCAATCCTTATGATCAAGCAGACCTTGTACCCGATTTCTTATTTAATAACCGTGCTTTTCTTCATTTCCTGTTCCGGAAATGGTCAGCCAGCCGATACGGTAGCAGCCAGTCCGGAAGAACTGAAAAGCAAGGAGCGGCAGTTAATTGCCTATTACCTGCAAAAAGCCGTTTCGGATAGTGGCCGGACAGACGACTCCCTGGTCCGCCTGGATGCTCCGGATCTGCTCCGGTCATTTTATGCTGCGGATAGTAATAATGCTTATTGGAGTACTGGTCAGCAATGGCTGCCGGAAGCGGATTCGGTCTTCCGGTATATTCAGGATGGCCGCCTCTTAGGGCTTTATCCGGAGGACTATCATTTTGAAAGTCTGAAGTCCATACGTGACCGCTTGTCAGCGGACAGTCTTGGTAAGGGCGACCGCAAAGATGCACGCTGGTGGTCGGCTGCGGATCTGTTGTTAACAGACGCATTAGTCAGGATGATCAGGGAGGTTAAACTGGGGCGATTACCTCAGGACAGCGTCAGTTTGCGAAAGGACTCTGTTCTCGCTGATAGCTTTTACCTGCAACAGATAAGGGCCGTTAAGCAGCAGGGGCTGGCTGAAATAATCCGTGCTTTGGAACCAACAGCAAGAGGTTATATGGAACTGAAAACGGCAATCCCCGATTTTCTTTCCAACGCTGATTTTTCAAAATCCTATAGCCGGATACCCTATCCGGAAAAAGACACCCGCCGCTTCAACCAGGCACTTCAGAAACGACTTTTTGAAGAAGGGCTGATGAGTACGGATAGTATTCAGGTTGATTCAGTAACCCTGGCTGCAGCTGTAAAAAGGTATCAGAAAAAAATGGCAATTACGGTCGATGGAAAGGCTGGAGAAGGAACAGTCCGGATGCTTAATACAGATGATCATGAAAAATTTGCCCGGATTGCAATAACCCTTGACAAGTTTAAACAATTGCCTGCTGAAATGCCTTCCCGTTATATATGGGTTAACGCATCTGCAAATAAAATGGAGGTAATTGATAGTAATAAATTGAAAATCAGTTCAAAAGTAATAACTGGAAAGCCGAAAACCAGAACACCTTTACTGACCAGTAAAGTTTCTTCGATAATTACTTATCCGCAATGGGTGCCTCCGCCCAGTATTGTGCAGAAGGAGATCCTTCCGGCAGTGAAAAAGAATCCTGGTTATCTGGCTAAAAAGGGGTTTAGCCTGTTGGATAAGGATGGGAATGAGGTAGATCCTTATTCCGTTGACTGGTCAAAATACTCAAAAGGGATACCTTACCGGGTTGTGCAGGGTAGTGGGGATGCTAATGCGTTGGGAATCATAAAGTTTGTGTTTGATAATAAATATTCTGTTTACTTACATGACACCAACCAGCGGTATTTGTTTGCCAATGCAATGCGTTCCCTGAGTCATGGTTGTGTACGGGTACAGGAATGGGATAAGCTGGTTTGGTATATTTTACAGAGTGACAGCAGTCTGTCGGCAGGCCGGGGTACTGTGAAGATTGATTCGGTTAAATCCTGGTTGAAGAACAAGCAAAAACGGAATATCCCCCTGCGAAATAAATTGCCGGTTTTCATACGCTATTTTACCTGTGAGGGGCAGCAGGGTAAAGTTGTGTTTTATGATGACGTATATGGTGAGGACAAATACCTTCGTCAGCGCTTTTACGGGAATAAATAAGACAATCAGGTCATTTGCTGAGCGATTGCCCCGGTAAATCACCCGAAATTGAAAAAAAAAACCTCCCAAACCGATGAATACTAACTAAATAATTTATTTTAGGATATTAAACTTACCTGTTATTTTTGCCGTGATTAAAACCAAACTATCTCTTTATGAAGAAGATATTATCTGCTATTATTGCATTGTATCTGATCGCACCTGCTGCTAAGGCCCAGGATGATGAAATCAGGCCGAAAGCTATTGGTGTTAGTTTCTTTGTAAACGACTTTATAACTCCCGATAGAATACGTACCACCTCATTGAGCCAGGTAATCAGCGCCAAACGTTTTGCGAAGATCCGCGAAATGGCACCCGGACTGGCAGTTACTTATTTCAAAGGGCTGAAACCCCATATTGATATTGCAGCCTCCCTGGGTGGTTCCTTTCTTCGCTATCCGATGCCTGGTAAAAATTTTACCGATAACAGCCTGCTTCTTGAAGCCAGTGCAACTGTTAATCTGAAGATGACCACCGAAAAATTCTGGGTACAACCTTACCTGATTGCCGGGGTTGGGGCACATAAATACCGCGGGTATTATGGAGCTTTCCTGCCTGCCGGTCTGGGTCTTAAAGTTAACCTGCTGGATGAAGCCCATTTCTTTGTCACGTCTACCTATCGTGTCCCGGTTACAACAGAAACCGGCAATTATCACCTGCAGCACAGTATCGGTTTTGCAGGACGTCTGGGTAAGAAAAAAGAACCGGTTGTCATTGCGCCTCCCCGTCCTCCCGCAGATACTGATATGGATGGTATCATCGATAGTCTGGATAAATGCCCTACAGTGAAAGGGGTTGAAAAATACCAGGGCTGTCCTGTTCCGGATACTGATAAAGACGGAATAAACGATGAAGATGACAAATGCCCGACTGTTGCCGGACTTGCCCGTTACAAAGGATGCCCGGTTCCTGATACTGATAAAGATGGTATCAACGATGAAGAAGACAAATGCCCGACTGTTGCCGGTGTGGCCCGCTATCAGGGTTGCCCTGTTCCGGATACAGACGCTGATGGTATCAATGATGAGGAAGATAAATGTCCTACCGTGCCTGGTGTGAAGGAGAATAATGGTTGCCCGGTAATTACGGAAGCCGTGAAGGAAAAAGTAAATACGGCTGCCAGCAATATTCTGTTCCTGACAGGAAGTTCCAAGTTACAGGCTAAATCTTTCAAAGGGTTGAACGATGTAGTGACCATCATGAAAGAGAATCCGGCCATGAGCCTGAATGTTGACGGGCATACTGACAATGTTGGAAATGATGAAAAGAACCTGGCCCTGAGTCAGACCCGTGCCGAAGCGGTGAAAGCATACCTCGTTAGTAAAGGGGTGGATGCCGGACGGATTACAGCTACCGGTTATGGCGAAACCAAGCCAGTTGCAGATAACAAAACAGCTGCCGGACGTCAGAAAAACCGCCGTTCTGAGCTGACCATGAGCTACTACAAGTAAAAACCAACAACTTATATTGAGTAAGTCCGCTTCTTTGAAGCGGACTTTTTTTATGGGAAAGTTGGGGTAAATCCTTGTCATTGATTTAATCGCCTGATAATCAGAAGTTTTTTTGCAGAACCTTTGAATTTTCCACAGTTCACATTCTCCATTTAACTGGTATTGAATTTCAGGAATTTCCTCTACCTTTGCGCCGCCATTAGGTAAAATCAATTGTGTTCTGAATTGCGGTGTCGGGGTTTTTCTTCAAGTGGCAGTCTATGAGAGTCTAATCTACCATATCAGCTGATTGTCCCGACCCGGGATGTACAACCTATAGCTGATTTTTCAACCTGTCAAGACCGCTGTTTTCCATAACTGCTGAAGCAGTGGTACAAACAAAAGCATAACCCGATAAAATCATAAAAACAAAACAACAAATCAAATAGTCATGGCCGATTTAAAATTTCAACGAAACTTTGGTATTGCCGCTCACATCGATGCGGGTAAGACCACGACAACGGAGCGTATCCTTCGTTACACAGGTATGATTCACCGTATTGGTGAGGTGCATGATGGAGCAGCCACCACTGACTGGATGGAGCAGGAGAAAGAAAGAGGGATCACGATCACATCGGCTGCTGTTAGCTGCCAGTGGAACTTCCCGACCGTATTGGGAAAAGCCACCGCGGACACAAAGAAATATTCCTTCAATATTATCGATACTCCGGGTCACGTGGACTTTACCGTAGAGGTAGAGCGTTCCATGCGTGTACTTGATGGACTGATTGCCTTGTTTTCTGCCGTAGATGGCGTGGAGCCCCAGTCCGAAACCGTATGGCGCCAGGCCAACCGTTACGGCGTACCCCGTATCGGATTTGTGAACAAAATGGACCGTGCCGGTGCGGACTTCCTGATGGTGGTGAAGCAGGTAAAGGAAATGCTGGGTTCAAAAGCCGTTCCCCTGCAGCTGCCAATTGGTGCGGAAGATGATTTCAAAGGCGTGGTAGACCTCATCAAAATGAAAGGGATCATCTGGCATATGGAAACAGAAGGTATGACTTTCGATGAAATCGATGTACCTGCTGATATGCTGGAAGAGGCCCAGGAATGGAGAGCCAGCCTGGTGGAAGCCGTAGCTGAATACGATGACAAACTGATGGAGAAATTTTTTGAAGATCCCAACAGCATTACGGAAGACGAAATGCATGAGGCCATCCGTAAAGCCACGGTTGACCTGAGCATCGTTCCGATGATGTGCGGTTCTTCCTTTAAGAATAAAGGGGTACAGACTGCACTCGATGCGGTTTGCCGTTACCTGCCTTCTCCGATCGATATCCCGGATACCGTGGGTACCAATCCGGATAGTGGTGAGCCTGAAACACGTAAAGCGGATCCCAAAGCGCCGTTTGCAGCCCTGGCGTTCAAAATCATGACTGACCCGTTTGTGGGTCGTCTGGCTTTCTTCCGCTGCTATTCCGGACACCTGGATGCAGGTTCCTATGTACTGAACGTAAGAAGCGGTAAGAAAGAGCGGATCAGCCGGATCATGAAAATGTTTGCCAACAAGCAAAACCCGATCGACTTCATTGAAGCCGGTGATATCGGAGCAGCCGTTGGTTTCAAAGAGATCAAAACCGGGGACACCCTTTGCGATGAGAATCATCCGATCACCCTGGAGAATATGTTCATCCCTGAGCCGGTAATCGCCGTAGCGGTAGAACCGAAGACACAGGCTGACGTGGATAAAATGGGTATGGCTATTGCCAAACTCGTGGAAGAAGATCCTACGCTGCGTGTAAATACAGATGAAGATACCGGTCAGACCATCCTTCGTGGAATGGGTGAGCTGCACCTGGAGATCATCATCGATCGTATGCGTCGTGAATTTAAAGTAGAAGTAAACCAGGGTGCTCCCCAGGTAGCTTATAAAGAAGCCTTCCAGGCTACGATCGAACACCGTGAGACGCTGAAAAAGCAGACCGGTGGTCGTGGTAAATTCGCCGATATCCAGTTCAGTCTCGGACCGGTGGATGCTGAATGGAAGACCGAAAATCCTGACAAGCATTACCAGTTTGTAAACGATCTGTTTGGTGGATCCATTCCCCGTGATTTTGTTCCGGCCATTCAGAAAGGTTTTGAGCAGGCGATGACCAATGGGGTGCTGGCCAACTATCCCGTGGATAACCTGAAGATCCGTGTATTCGACGGTAGCTTCCACGCAGTTGACTCTGACTCTATGTCTTTCGAACTTTGCGCCAAGCAAGGTTTCCGTGAAGCGGCCCGCAAAGCAAAACCCGTTCTGCTGGAGCCCATCATGAAAGTGGAAGTCATCACCCCCGCCCAGTACATGGGAGATGTGACAGGTGACCTGAACCGCCGTCGTGGTATGCTGGAAGGTATGGATACCCGTGCCGGAGCAGAGGTAATCAAGGCCAAAGTGCCCCTGAGCGAAATGTTTGGTTATGTAACCCAACTGCGTTCACTGAGCTCTGGCCGTGCCTCTTCTACCATGGAGTTCTCCCATTATTCTCCTGCCCCTAACAATATCGCTGAAGAA
>CAUJFR010000007.1 GCA_963169885.1 Bacteroidota bacterium | reverse complement strand
AGTAGCAGTCCATCATCGGACACCGATGGATTTGGTCAATACCTGCGAGGGGTGGATAACTGGACCGATGATGGCGGCAATAAAATTGAACTCACCAGTGGTTATTCCAATGCGTGGAGCCGGGGAGATGGCAGTTATATGCTGAGTAATAATCCCGCCTTTGATCCGAATACGATGGCCGGTGAAACACAGAGCTGGAGCCGGTTGAAGCAATAGCCATTTTATCCGGCTTCCTCCGTCCTTTCTACAATGTAAAAAAGGAGGTTATCATAATGTGGTGACCTCCTTCTGATTTTTGCCTGAACGCACGATAATAAGCGTGCAAGTGTAGTTTGAATGCTCATATCTGTTGAACTGCCTATTCCGGAAATTCAGGTAGATACAATCCCTGTATGGATTAAAAAACTATCCATATGGAGCATAGGTGGCCTTCCGCAAATCAAGGAGGTTTGACATGTGAACAGGAATAAAAAATACACGCTCTTCGGTTACCATGGCCCATCGCTTTTATCTGGCCGGTGTATCCCAAACCTATACTTTTTACAATTAAAAAATATAAAAATGAAGTCAAAAATAGTATTACCCTTTGCATTGCTTTTCACAGCACTGTTACTTTTTACCTCCTGTAAAAAGGATAAAACAACTCAGGCAGATTTTAACTACCTGGGTGAATGGACTGTTAATTACAATTTTACAACAGGTAGTATGGCAAGGGGTGTTTTTAAAGCCACATTAAAATCCGATGGCAAATGGGATTATGTGGAAGGCAGTAATAGTCGTGGTAATGCCGGCACTTGGACATATTCGGGTAATTCCATCAGTTTTGAATTCAATTTTTCCGGCCTTGCAAAATATGATGGTACAAAAATCAGCGATAACAGTTTAAGCGGTACTGCTGTTGGCGATGCAGGCGTTTCAACCGGTACCTGGACAGCTACACGCTGATCCGCTGCATACGCGGTGCGCCGGTCCTGATTACCACGGAGAAGTGTTACGAAATATCGCTTGTTCATTCCGGTTATTTCCGGATCAGTGGCCGGGGAAAGTATGGACTTCGTTATGGGGTTCAGATCAGGAAAGTGGCCAACGGAACCGGATTTGCACCCTGGCCGGATCCCCGCGGTTAAATACCGCTTTTCCCGGAGGATAAGATCCTGCGGCAGTACACATGCGCTATTGTAAAACAGAATAGGAGAAGAAAATAACATTAGGGTCGCAGCCGCCAACGTATTAGCTATTGGCAAGATTTCCATTTATAAGATGATGCTGGCGGGTGAGCTGGATTGATCATTGAGGGTTTACTATAAACAGCAAGGCACCGGTATAACCGGTGCCTTGCTGTTTTGCTGAGCGATTGATTATAATTTCACCAGTCTTGCAGATACCGGCACTTTGTCAAGCATCATTTGCAGCAGGTAGGTACCAGGTATTAATCCATTTGTTTCAGCTACGTCCACTAATTGGGTGCCACTTTTCAGGGCAATTGTTTTGTTGTGCAGCAGCCGGCCGGTTTCGTCATAGATCTTTAATACGGCCGTCTGGTTAAAGGCGGCTTTTATTTTAAGCAGGCTACTGTTCGTAACGGGATTGTTCATGAGCTGCAGTGCGGACTCGCTGGCCAGTTCCTGGGCGCGAAGAGTAACAATATTGCTGTATTTAAATGATCCGTCCTGATCCGTCATTCGTAAACGGAAATAATACAGAATGCCGGTTTGTAAACGCTGACTGAAACTGTAATCGGATTGGTTGGGTATAAATGAAACGATACCGGTAGTGGAATAGTTGAGACCGTCGAGGCTCATTTCCACTTCAAACTGGCGGAAATTGATTGATTCGCCGATCAGCCAATTGAGTAAAGCTGTCTGGTTATTATCCAACGTGCCTTTAAAGCGGGTGAGGGTTACCGGTAAAGTGCCACAGGCAGCTGGTGAGCCGGCTCCATTTAATAAAACAGGAGCGGAAGAAAGAACAATAAGCCGGCCATTTGCACCCGGCGAAGACCCCCAGGTATCCGTTAATGGATTTGCGGCACTACAACAGGTACGGGTTCTGCCGTTGGTTCCACCATTTACATTGGAACTGGCAAGTGTTCCGTTGGTATAAATAATACCACCGCCGCCGCCGCCGCCGGGGCCGTGTGAAAAATGGGTTGTCATATCACCGCCATTCCCACCGGTGGCTGTGGCGGTCAGATTGCTGATACCGGTACTGCCGGTTGTGGTAACCAGAATGATGGTACCACCTGCGCCGCCGCCGCCGGCAGCATCTGTTTGTCCGCCGGTAGTAATATTCGTGGCCGTAGCACCGTTCGCAATCACCTGTCCGGCACCGCTATAGGCGTTTGCCCTGACTATGATAATTCCACCTCCTGAAGCTCCGCTGCAGAAATATTCTGTACTGGCGTTACTGTTATTGCCGGTGCCGGCACCACCTCCACCGCCCATGATCAGCCGGGAAAGTGCATATTGAGAAAAGGCACTGCCGCCATAACCACCGGTCGGGTAAGTATTGGGATTGTTAAGGCCGTCTTCCCAACCAGCTCCCCCTTTACCACCAGCACCCCCATTTGCACCGCCGCCGCCACCTGGATTATATTCGTTGGCGCCCGGACTTCCATCGGTTCCACCACCACCGGCATTGCCGGGAGCACCCCAACCCATACAGCCATCAACATATCCCTCCAGGGTGCCAGTAGTGGTGGTGCTGGCAACGGTATTGGGAATATAGACCGGTGTTCCGGCAATCCCTTCTCCTTTGGAGCCACCGACTGTATTGGCGGCCGTGGTGACGGCTGAATTCCAACGGTAATCAGTATTCGTAATAGCACCTGCCCCATTGGTATTACCTGCGGTGGCGCCGCCGAATTGTTTACCACCGCCGCCCCTGAAGCCGAGACCGGTAGCTGTAATGACCGATGTGCTGTTGGTAAACGTCAGCAGGTTGGTGGCATCTACCACGATTACTCCACCTGAAGTCCCATTCCAGGCTGCAGCGGTAATGGATGAAGACGCGTTAATGACCAGGTTATAATAGCGGGGAACACGGATCACCTGGTAACTGCGGATACTGTTGCCCGCAGAAAAGGAACGGGTATAGTAGTTATTGATCAGCGGGTACGTAAGATTGATTGTGGTACCGGCCACGCTCGCCACATTCGCGTATTCATAATAACCTGCATACAGATTGGTGCTGAGGTAGCCCGAGGCAGTGGCACTGCTTACGCCATCCCCATAGCTGTTGGTATTGGTGCTGTTGATATCCGCGCCCTGCATTTGAATGATCAGGATCAGATCGCCGGCCGCAACCGGAGTAGCGTTTCCAGCTGCATTAATGGCTCCAACTACCAATGAAGAAGTACCGCTTACCGGGTTACTGGTACCGGGATAATAGGAGTTGACGATGGTGTTAGC
Organism: Bacteroidota bacterium; assembly: GCA_963169885.1. Lineage (GTDB taxonomy): Bacteria > Bacteroidota > Bacteroidia > Chitinophagales > Chitinophagaceae > JJ008. Next base: position 4,591 of record CAUJFR010000007.1, on the reverse strand, counting down.
AGCAGTGATTGTAGTAGTGCCGGAAGTGGGGGCCAGGCCACATTGGGCTTTAGCCGGTGACGTGTGCATGCTTATCATGCCCGTTATCACGGCTGTGATCAGGAGTCTTAACCAAGATTTCATGTCATTGAATTTGAAACAAAAGTAAGAGTTTACACCTAAAGAAATAATATTACGTTTACGAACAAACGATTGTTAATATATAGATATCCTTCCTATATAATAATGTGAATGAGATTGACCCAATGGGATTTTGGTATCCTATATATAGCATCAGTTGTAAGAGAAAGCGTAGTTAACAGCATTTATTGAAGTGGATGATATTTAAGAATTTGTGAAACGTGATCAGTAAGCTTCTCTTTAAGTATGTTTTGCTACGGAGAGTTGGTTGGACTGAATTGCAAACAACCAACCCGTAAATGAAGGAAAGTAAATAATCATCTTTCTGGCATGGGAAAGATTTATTTCTTTCTTACCGCTAAACGATCACCAAGATTTTTTATAATTTAAATTTCATCGTTAGATTTCCAAACTCTTGTGTGTACTGTCCTTTAAATTCCGGACCAATAAATTTTTGACTGATGGTTAGAGAAAACGCTGGCAAAACCAGAGTTGCGCCTGCATCGTAAAGTGGAAGGAGACGCTCAATAATGTCTTTATTTAGTGTATAACCCGTATTTTGAGCCCAGATCTGGTTTAGTAACCCTCCCTGCAGCAATGCATTGCTCAGAACAACCCTTATCGCAGGTTTCATAAATAGATATAATTGAAAGGGAATATCCCTCTTTTTAATAGGTATGAAATATTCTTCCAGGTAATTCTGGAATTTACCCAATTTCAGCATAAAGCCTGCGCCCGCTGCATTATATACTGTGCCATTGTACGTTTCAATTATACCGGTAACCAGTAAATTTCGCGATGGATAAAGCAGTTGCTTCTCTATGTTGATATTATAATTTAGAATTATGTCAGTTGGTACCTGATTGTGCCATCCAAGTGGCTTTGTGTAATTAAAGGCATTATGCACCCATGTTTGGGTTTCTTTAGCAAAACTAAGTGGTCCGATTACTCCAAAACGGATTTCGGTGTTTACTCTCGTTCTTTTGCCACTATGTGTAGATTGAAGTGAATGAATGCCAAATAATGCACCCGAGTAAGGCCGGTCATTATATTGAATATCCGGGTAACTAATATTTCTCGGGGTGAACATGGATTGGGCTAGTCCCCAACTGAAGATATTATTATTATCATTTGAAATATTAAGCAGCAGTGATGAGGGAAACTTTGTTTTTTGCTTTTTTAAATAAAATAGATCAAGGCGAATGCCATTGGTGTAGTACCTGTCTGTTCCGTCTCCACGAATATTAAGGAAATCATTATCCCAGAGAACCTGGAATGAATTAAGTTTATTCTGTTGCCCTGCTGTTTTACCATTGCTGATTATAAATAAAATAAGCACTAAAATCAATAATGGGTATTTTCTGACTGATATTTTCATTCAATGCCGATTTGGTAATTTGAATATTCTGTATGCATCACTGTTAACTGTTGGATTACCAGGTAAGAAATGCTTAGCGCTTATCAGATGTAAACGATATAAAAGTTCTGTTGTACTATAACTTGCAAAAATTACTTCCCGAAACCCGCGCTCTGATTACACCCAAAGCCAGAATAAATATCCGTCAGTATACATCGTTTCCGGAGGTGTTAAAATTTAATGATTCATTTTTATCTGTGCCAGCAGTAATTCTTCGTTGTTCAAATAATGAATTTCTATTTAATCAGTAATAAAGTGCTTTCATTTTCTGCAAGTACCCAATGTTTCATGTTTGGTTCAATATTGATAAACTCGCCGGCAATCATCCGCTCTGATTCGGACCTGTCATTCTCAAATATGACCTCTCCTGCAACACATACTAATAATGCGGGTATTGTAGTAATATGTTCTTTTAAACTGCTGCCAGCGCTGATATGAATTACTATTACTCCTTCGGCAGCGGAAAATATTTTTTTTGTTTGAATCAGTTTATTATCCTGAAATATGGCTTTGAGGTTCATTCGAAATATTTTTTAAATGTTAACAGGTATTTATGCATTTCTTTGAGTGTTGCAATATTAGTCTTACTTGTTTTTAATTTCGTTAAATCGTCTTTCAGCGGAATCAAATAGTTGTGCAACTGGTTATGTGATTCCCCGGTCATGGTGCATTTATCAAATATGCTTTTGAAAGTAAACTGCAAGGTGTCATAAATCTCCGCCGCGTTTAACTTACCAGTAATTCCGCCCATCACAAGAGATGACATTTCGTTTATACCAGCCACTGTTTCTGTATTAGCCTTCCATTTTTTTCCATTGTCTAGCAATACTTTAACTGTTTGATTGTCATGACCTTCCATTTTTATTTGCTGTTCATTTCTGTCTTGTTTCAGATGGTTTTCATGAGTACCTGTTTTCTTTTCTTCAGGGTTGTTACATGCTACATGAAGCAGAAGTACGGCAGGGATCAGCAGGATGTTTTTTTTCAATTTTTAATATTTTTAATTATAAAATATGAGGCGAATGTGAAGGATAACGTAAGTCCGATACGGATGAATAAAGCACTTATAGTTTTGGTCTCAAAAAAACCACCCTGCTTGATATAAATTAGTAATGCGAAGAAAGCTGCGGCAAGAATAATTATAGCTGCTACAAGTACAGGTACTGTCCATATTTTCTTTAGCCATAACCCATATGCCGCAAACAAGTATAGGAAGGCGGTTATAAAATTTGCCCAAACTACAATGAAAACAAAATTTCCTTCTCTGGTTCGTATGTCAAAAAGATCAAAAATTACAGAGCTGCTCAGGAAAAGAGTTATTAAAGCAAATAATAGAAGAAGAATTGCGATCAGGGTTTTAAGCGAATCTAACAGAAGACTCATTTGAAGTTGGTTGTTTTTTTATTAATTGGAATACACTTTCCATAAACAGATTTCCTTTCGATACAATGTTGAATGAAAAATTTGTTATTCGCCATTGTAGCATTTGCAGCCGAAAACTTCCCATAAGAATCTGTACTAAATCATCACCATTCACAGAAGATTCAAAATTTCCATTCAGTTGCCCTTCCCTGATGATGTGCAGAAGATGCTTTTTTTTAATGGCCATCAATTTAAAAATTGCTTCATTTACCTTTTTGCTTTGTTCGAGTAAGCCTTCTGCGAATACGGCAACAAGGAAATGGGGATTATTTTCAAAAAATGTGAACTGATCATTGAACAGTACTCTTAATTTCTGCCCGGGGTCGTCATAATTAGCACAGCAAACGGAAAGCCGGTCATCCATTTCATTAGCCAGGTAATGTAACATCGTAATGATAATTTCTTCCTTATCTTTAAAATGACGATACAAGGCACTTTCTGCGAACCCCATTTTAAGTGCAAGATTTTTAGTTGTGAGGCCCGCTAAACCGGACTCAGTTAGGATGTCACCGGCTGCCTGAATAATTTCGAGTTGTCTTTCCCTCATTTAGTATATAATTTCATTTTATAAAGGGATACACCAAGCCATATTACTGAAGTAGTCATCGAAATAGCGCCCAACAACACAAAAACGGGTGGTGCTTTAAAATATACTTCTGCTAAAATTCCAGCAGGCATCAGCAAACCAGTCAACGCAAGTATTGAAATCATTTTTGCAGAACGGATTTTATCTGCATAATGCAGCAATAAGTAGCCAATGAGAATATTCAGAAATGCGAACAGATTCCCATGCACATGCGCAAGTCTGCTTTCAAAATGTTTTCCTGTGCTGTAAGAGTTTACCCATTCTGCTTTATCTGGGGCAAAATCTCTTAAGTATATGAGAAGGAATCCGTAAGCCATGAAGGCTCCCATGGTAAGAAACCCGATCGACATGTTATTCTTTCCAGTCATTTTTTTAATTTTTAATGTTAGTGAATATTCACAAACTAAATTAGAACAAGATTATTCATGTATATATGACTTTAGTCATATGCGCCCAGTATATATAACGAAAAATTCTTTTATATATTGATAATCAGCTATTCATAGCTTTTAAAAGAGTACTGTTTTCCGTAGTATTAGTTAAAATTGCTTGAAGATGACGCCAAATGAAGCTGTATTATCACTACTTGCAGCGGTATATATTTAAACTATACGCTAATTATCACGAAGTAGAAGATGTCTCTTTAATATCAATGTAAAACTATTCCTGATTTGATTTTAGGCGGGTTTTGAGGTTATTACTTTGGTTTTTTCAGTTTATTCCGCTGCCACGGCCACTGTAAATATCCACTTTACAGGGTTTTGCCAGTCTTTACCAATGAAAGAGGCCACCGGGGCTTTTACCAGCACGATATTCCAGCCCTTATGGAAGTTTATCATAACTGGTTCCCTGTAGGCAAATCCCTCATCGGTTAAAGGAATTTCCTGATCTCCTTTTTGACCGGCCCGTTTCCACTCGGGTGCCGGGATTTTTTTGCCATTCACCCATAAGGCGCTTCCTTTCTCATCCCAGGCGTTAACTGGTGGCGAATCCGTGGCGGTCGAACGGGATAAATCATTGAACCCAATCCACAGTTTTTTAATCCC
>CAUJFR010000006.1 GCA_963169885.1 Bacteroidota bacterium | reverse complement strand
ATCGACAAATACCATGCAGCCATGAAACAGGACTTTGAAGACCTGAGCATGAGCTTTGATATCTACCACCGTACCAGTGAGCCCATCCACCATGAAACGGCACAGGAATTTTTTACTTACCTGAATGACCGGGGAGAACTTGAAATAAAAGAAACGGAGCAATATTTTGACGAAGAGGCGAACAGCTTCCTGGCCGACCGTTATATCAAAGGCACCTGCCCCAATTGCGGCAGCGACCGTGCGTTTGGCGATCAGTGTGAGACCTGTGGCCGTACCCTGAGTCCGGATGAACTGATCAACCCGGTCAGTACATTAAGCGGGAAGGCACCCATCAAGAAAAAAACCTCACACTGGTATCTGCCTCTCGGTAAACATGAAGCGTTCCTGCGCGAATGGATACTGGAGCAACATAAAGACGACTGGCGCCCGACCGTAATCGGTCAGTGTAAAAGCTGGATCGAGGGTGGTCTGCAGTCAAGAGCCGTAACCCGTGACCTGGATTGGGGGATCAAAGTACCGGTGGCCGGAGCCGATGGTAAAATGCTCTATGTGTGGTTTGACGCCCCGATCGGTTATGTCAGTGCCACCAAACAATGGGCCCTTGACAATAACAAAGACTGGAAACCTTACTGGTACGACCAGGATACCAAACTGGTGCATTTCATCGGCAAAGACAATATCGTATTTCATTGTATCATTTTCCCGCTGATGCTGAAACTGCATGGTAACATTTTGCCGGAAAATGTACCGGCCAATGAATTTCTGAATCTCGAAGGCGACAAGATGAGTACCAGCCGTAACTGGAAACTCGATATGCGGGATTATATCAATGATTTTGTGAAACAGGAAAACGGCGGCACCCAATGTGTGGATATGCTGCGCTATTACCTGACACAGATCGCCCCTGAAACCAAGGACAGTGAATTCATGTGGAAGGGATTCCAGGATGCGGTGAACAGTGAACTGGTCTCCATCTTCGGCAATTTTGTGAACCGGACCTGGGTGCTGATGCATAAACTCTGCGGGGGAAAAGTACCCCGGCTTCATGAAGAACTGCTGGATGAAAATGACCGTGGATTAGCCGCCGATATTAAACAAGCCAGCCTGAAAATCGAAAGCTTGCTGGAAGAATATAAATTCAGGGAGGCCCTGTTTGAAGTCATCGATCTTTCCCGCAAGGGAAACCAGTATATGCAGAAAAAAGAACCCTGGATCGTGGCGAAAAAACTCGCAGAAAATCCGGAGTTACAGAAGAATATCGACAACTGCCTGCATCTCTGCCTGCAGCTGACGGCTAATCTCGCGATACTGGTCAATCCATTTCTTCCGAACACAGCTACTAAAATGCTGCACATGATGAAAGTCGTGGATAAAATGCTGGATTGGACAAATGCCGGGAAAATGAATTTACTGAGCGTGGGATATACTTTACGAGAACCACAATTGTTGTTCCGGAAAATTGAAGACACGGAAATCGCTGCCCAGATTGAAAAACTTAAAAGCGGATTAAAGCAAATGGAAGAACCTAAGAAAGAAGAAGTAAAACCGGAAGTGCCTGCTAAAGCGGTTATCCAGTTTGATGATTTTGCGAAAATTGAACTGAAGACGGGAACCGTTTTATCAGCTGAGAAAGTAGAGAAAGCTGATAAACTGCTTAAACTGTCGGTTGACCTTGGCAGTGAAACCCGCACAATTGTGAGTGGGATTGCCCTGCATTTTGCTCCGGAAGACATTGTCGGTAAACAGGTGACCGTGGTTACTAACCTGGCCCCACGTAAAATGAGAGGAATCGAAAGCAATGGCATGATCCTGATGGCGGAGGACAAGGCTGGTAAATTGCATTTTATTTCACCTGGTCAGCCGATTGATCCGGGATCTATGGTCAGTTGATGGTTGGAAGTTCGAGGTTGGAGGTTCGAGGTTGGAGGTTGGAACAGGTTGAAAGAACAGGAGCGGTTGATAGGGTTTATGAAGGGATTCTTTGGGGGTAGGGATTTGTGTAACTTTATGAAAACAGGGATAGCCATTGACAACAAAACGCAGCAGTAAACGAATACTGAAGATTACTGGTATCATTACCGGTACACTGCTCGTGTTGCTTTTTGCTTTTCATACCTGGATCAATAACAATGCCCGTCATATTATCGAAGACCTGGTGGAATCCAGATCGAAGGGCCGGTTGAAAATGAAACTGGAAAAATTCCGTTTCAGTTGGTTCAGTCGTAAAGTGGAACTGACCAATGCCGTCATATATACCGCCGATTCAGTGAATGCGGTTACTGCTTACCGCTTCCAGGTTCAGCATATAAAACTTTCTGTCCAGAAAATATGGCCGATCATTTTCGATAAAAAACTCCTGATTGATTCGTTGAATCTTGAACAACCGGAAATTAATGTAACCCGGCTGAAACGATTACCCACAGATACGATCAGTAAAAAAGAAGTATCTATACCGGAAGAACTTGGCAAAATTTATACATCCATTCAGGATGCGCTACAAGCCTTAAAAGTCAACCGCTTTCAGATCGACAACGCGAAATTCACCCTGCTCAATAAAATCCGCCCCGGTCAATTACCCCTGTCGATCAGTAATATTCACTTTCATATTGATAACCTGTCGGTCGATACCGGCATCTTAAAGGGAAATGAAAAACTTTTTTTCAGTGACAACGTGGTCCTGAATGCCCGCAACCAGGATATTGTATTTCCGGATGGAAGACACCGGTTGGCGTTCAGTAATTTCCGGATCAATCTGAAACAACAGCTGGTGGAGTTTGACAGCTGCACGATGGTCACCGAACAGAAAGACCGGGGCAATTCCCGTTTCCGGGTATTCTTTGATACGTTACGGCTGGCCAAAATTGATTTTGATACCCTGTACCGGTCTGAAGTCATTAAAGCAGATACCGTGTATTGCCTGAATCCCCGGTTTAACCTGGAAGTGGAAGGGAACAGTCGTCGAAAACCGGGTGAAAAGCGGGCCGCTCCCAAACTGGAAGAGATCGTTCAGCAACTGACCGGCGATCTGCTGCTGGACCATGTAATTGTAAAGAATGCCGATTTTCATATCAAAACAAATTTTGATCAACGTCCGGCATCCTTTGATTTCACCCGCAATAATTTTGAGCTGCAGGGATTGAAAGTATCACAACATGATCCCCGGCCACTGACTGTAAAAAGTGTGGCGCTGGCCATCCGTAATTATGAAAACTTTATACGTGACAGTACTTATAAACTGAAATTCGACAGTATTGTGATCCGGGAAGACCGGGTATATCTTGACCGTTTCGCTTTTCAGAAACGGGCTGGTGGAAAAATAACGAACAGTTTCAGCATTCCCCGGTTTGAACTGAGCGGACTATCCTGGGACGATCTTGTGTTTAACCAACAATTGAAAGCCAGGGAAGCGACGCTATATCAACCCGCAATCAACTATAATGCAGCCGGCAATGGTACGGCCACGGGTAAAGGAAAGAAAAGCATTTTTTCAACCCTCGCGGACATCGGGCAACTGATCCAACTGGAGAAAATGAATATCATTCATGGGAGGATTGATATTGGTCTTAAAAATAATACCGCCATACAGCTTGAAGATGCATCGATGACCATACGGACCAATCCTCTTTTCCAGGCAAAAAAAGCCCGGGCCATTGAGCATGCGGTGGATTATCTTGAATTTTCCACCGGACGGATCAAATCCGGTAAGCTGGAGATTCAGCTGGATAAAGTGAGGTATACCGGAAATAAAAACGGGTTCCTGCTTGCCCGAAAAGCCAGGGTGAAAGACCGGGAGAGCCGGATGGACATTACCGCAGAAAATGCAGCGGTGGATGATATTCTCACCGACGAAGAAACCGGTGATATTGCGGCAACAGGAATACGATGGGATAAAGCCGATGTCTGGTTATTACTTCAGGCAGAGGGCCAACAAGCTTCGAAACAGCCCGCTATTGAACTGAATGATCTGTCAGGCACCAATACCCGCCTGCTCATCAGTTCAGGTCCAAGGACGATCCGCTCTTTTATTGATGAGTTAAAACTCGATCGGTTTATATCCGAACAGGGCAAACCCCTGTCCCTTTTAAACCCGGCACTCCGCGGCAGTTATTTTGAACTGAAAGACAGCAATACATTGTTTTCGGTAAAACAATTCAATGCCGCAGATCACCAGCTATCGGTATTGAAAGACGTGGTATATGAACACGCCTCAAAACAGCAACAAACTACTTTACATATTCCTTCTGTATCCATTATCCCCGATGTCAATGCCATGTTGCAGGGCCGTTACCTGATGGATGAACTTGTGCTGGATAAACCGGTACTGGTTACAACGATGAAAGATGAGGGGCGGCCGTCCTTTCTTCCATCCCTGAAAATTGGGCGTTTGCTGATCAATCAGCCGGAGATCCGGTTTAGTTTGTCAGGCAGACAAGGCGCAATCCGCATCGACTGGAACGGCGCAATAGAAAAAGATAATAAAGCTGAGATCCTTCAACTGGAAGTGAGAACGGATCAGCCTGAACTTCGTGTACGATCACTCGAACTGAATCTTAATCATTTCCGGTACCAGAGTCCGGGAGGTAAGCATTATGATGCCGGCACCGGTAAAATAGAAACCCTGATCAGCAACCTTGTTTATCACCCTCCATCGGACGAACCGGCAGATTGGGCTGCCATGGTCACTCATTTTAATGCACGGCATTTTATCATGGATAGTTTAGGCAGGAACAATGGGATGCTGAAGGTGGAAACAGCCTTTATCCGGGAGCTGGCAATCAACCATGATATAATAACTGATCCTTACCGGCTGATAGCAGGCAATACCCGTTTCCGGCTGGAAGGTTTTACCGGTCAGTATCGCAACAGGATCAGCCAGTTTAACTGGCAGCATGCCGGGTACAGCCAGCTCAGTCGTATGATAACTCTGGATAGTTTTGCTTACCGGCACAGTCTTGACCTGGACTCCTTTATGGCGGTGCAGCCCTACCAGAAAGATTATATAACGGTTGGTTCCGGACCGATGCAGATTGGCCCGGTCAGCCGTCAGCATTTTTTGCAGGACAGTGTTTTTCAGATCGGGAAAATAAATATCGAAAGGGCCTGGTTTACTGATTATAAAGACAAGCGTTTACCCTTTGCGGCTGGCAATATTCGTTATTTACCGGTCAACCTGGTAAAGCATATTCCTTTTAAGATAGCGGCTGATTCTATTCAGATCAATCGTGGTACAGTAGATTATACAGAATACAGTGAAAAGACCAATGCTGCCGGAACCATTCCCATCCGGCGAATGGATATACTTTTACTAAAAGTAAAGAATCATGGTATTAATAAGCAGGACAGTCTGACCATACGGGCCACCGGCTATGTAATGGATTCGATATGGGTGCAGTTGCGGCTAAAAGAATCATATACCGATTCACTGGGTGGATTTAAAATGTACCTGCGGGCCAAAGCAGGAGATCTGACGGTCTTGAATCCGGCATTAATACCACTGGTTTCGGCTAAACTGATTTCAGGAGAAGTTGATACCCTGACCATGCGGGCGGTGGGCCGTGAATACCTCACCATTGGCGAAATGAAGATGCCCTATAAAAATCTGAAATTCCGCTATCTGAAAACCGGAAGAGATGAAAAACAACGGTTTTCCACCCGGGTACTGAATTTTCTGGCAAATACCCTTGTTATCCGTAAAAACAATAGTTCCCGGACGGGACATGTTTTTGCGTTGCGATTGCGTGACCGGTCAGCCATTAACTACCTGCTCCGTATTGCCCTTAGCGGGATGAGCAGCAGTGCCGGGGTAAATAAAAATAAAAAATTGTACCGACGGTACCTCCAAGAACTGGAGAAAAAAGGACTACCTCCCCCTGGTTTTGAATAAGTAATAAACCCGGTTTTTCCGGTTCACAAAAAATCTTATCTTCGATTTCAAATTAGTTGCATAACTAACTAATTTCGTATTTTACCTCTTTCATAAAACTGAATCTATGAAGCGTGCCATTAAAAAAGTTGCTGTCCTCGGAAGTGGTGTAATGGGTTCCCGTATTGCCTGTCATTTCGCCGGTGTAGGTGTTCAGGTATTGTTGCTTGATATTGTGCCCAAAGATGTAGCCGCCGATGCCAAACCGGCCGAACGGAATAAGATCGTGAATGATGCACTAACGGCTGCTATCAAGAGCAACCCCTCTCCTGTGTATCACAAGGATGTGGTGAAAAAGATCAGTACCGGCAACTTCGAGGATAATATGAAAGATATTTCGGGTTGCGATTGGATCATTGAAGTAGTAGTGGAGCGGCTCGACATTAAACAAAAAGTATTTGAACAGGTGGAACAGTACCGTAAACCCGGTACCCTGATCAGTTCCAATACATCGGGTATACCTATTCATATGATGGCGGAAGGGCGCAGTGAAGATTTTAAAAAACATTTTTGTGGCACGCACTTTTTTAATCCTCCCCGTTATCTGCGTTTACTCGAAATTATTCCAACCCCCTATACCGATCCTGAGATTGTGGAGTTCCTGATGAACTACGGCGATCTCTACCTCGGTAAGACAACGGTTTTGTGTAAAGACACACCCGCTTTTATCGCCAACCGGATTGGGGTATTTGGTATGATGGCCATTATGAATGTTAAGGAAAAACTGGGTCTGAGTATAGATGAGATTGATGCATTGACAGGTCCGGTCATTGGACGTCCCAAATCCGCTACTTTCCGCACGGCCGATGTAGTCGGTATCGATACATTGGTAAAGGTAGCTAAAGGGGTTGCGGATAATTGTCCGACGGATGAAGCCATTGATCAGTTTGCCATACCGGCCTGGCTGGATAAAATGGTGAGTAATAACTGGCTGGGTGATAAAACAGGGCAGGGATTTTTTAAAAAAACAAAAGGGGCAGGTGGGGAGAAAGAAATTCTCACCTTGAATCTCGCGACGATGGAATATGCGCCGCGGGTAAAACCTAAGTTTGCCACCCTGGAAGCCGCCAAACCCATTGAAGATCTCAATGCCCGGTTGAAAGTTTTAGTAGCCGGACAGGATAAGGCCGGTGAATTTTATCGCTTATTCCATTACAGCCTTTTCTCTTATATCTCCCATCGTATTCCGGAAATCAGTGATGAACTGTACCGGGTGGATGATGCCATGATGGCCGGTTTTGGCTGGGAGATCGGCGCCTTTGAAAGCTGGGATGTGCTGGGTGTGGCCAAAACCGCTGAAGCGATGAAAGCAGCCGGCTATAAAGTAGCGCCCTGGGTGGAAGAAATGCTGGCGGCAGGTAATAAAACTTTCTTCAAAATTGAAGCCGGCAAAAAACTCAGTTATGATCCGGCCAGTAAAACTTATAAAGCCTTACCTGGCGGAGAAGCTTTTATCGTGATGAGCAATCAGACCGATAAGCAGATCTGGAAAAACAGCAGTTGCCGGCTTTATGAACTGGGTGATGATGTACTCGGACTGCAATGGTTTACCAAGATGGGCAGTATAGGCAGTGATGTACTCAGTGGCATGCAGACTGCGATTGATAAAGCCGAGAAAAATTATAAAGGTCTGGTGATCGCCAATGAAGGGGCTAATTTTTCTGCCGGCGCCAATGTGGGGATGATCTTTATGTTTGCCATTGAACAGGATTATGATGAACTGAATATGGCCATCCGCTTCTTCCAGCAAACGATGATGCGGGCCCGGTATTCATCCGTACCTGTTGTGGTTGCTCCGCATGGTTTAACCCTGGGTGGCGCCTGTGAACTAAACCTGCATGCCGATAAATGTTGTCCGGCTGCAGAAACCTATACTGGCCTAGTTGAACTGGGAGTAGGCTTGATTCCCGGCGGTGGCGGCACCAAGGAATTTGTGTTGCGCGCTTCCGATGAAATGCATGAAGACGAACCCGAAACCATCACCTTGAAGAACCGTTTCCTTTCCATAGCAACGGCCAAAGTGGCTACTTCGGCGCATGAAGGATTCGGTCTGGGTGTATACCGTAAAGGACTGGATGAAGTGGTGATGAACCAGGGACGTCGTATTGCAGAAGCAAAGAATTCGGTGATCGAAATCTTTGACAGCGGTTATACAGCACCGGTACAGCGAAACGATATTAAAGTACTCGGTCAATCAGCCCTTGGCGCCTTATATTCCGGCATCCATGCCATGAAAACGGCCAACTATGCCACCGAGCATGATGCGTTGGTCGCAAAAAAACTCGCCTACGTTATGTGTGGCGGCGACCTGAGCGAACCTACGCTGGTATCTGAACAATACCTGTTGGACCTGGAAAGAGAAGCTTTCCTTTCTTTGTGCGGGGAAAAGAAAACGCTGGAGAGGATACAGAGTGTGCTTAAAAGTGGACGGCCTATAAGGAACTAATAGCTCTTGCAAAAGCCCCTGACGGTCTCGCGTTTGGGGCTTTTGCTTTAGTGAAACATCTTAGAACGGTCTCGCGTTTGAGGCTTTTGCTCTTGTGCAGATTCTTAGATTATCCAACATCCCGGGCTTTTGCTTTCGATATCACCGCTTTTCTATTCCCAATTGTGAATTACCCCACCTGATTTCTGAGTAATTAACCCCATATTTTCGTCAAAAAAACGTCAAGTCTGTCCTTTTCCCCATGCCTGTGAATTGCACCCAGCTTATTTTTAAAAGAAAATGCAATTCCAGCCATTCCATCTTTATCATATTTATAATCAAGGAAATAATCGCCAACGAATTTTCCATAATGAGGATGATTACCAGACATTCCTGAATTTATACTTAAGACTCTTCCCTTCACGCTGTTCAACAATATCATGGTGCCTGATGCCTAACCATTTTCATTTTATGATACATACAGATGAAAAATGCCTGGTGCTTGAAAAACAAGGGGGCAATATGCTCAACCCCATTTCCAATGCAGTCAGGATTTTACTTAGTGGTTATGCCAGAATATACAATTCTCGCTACAGCAGAAGTGGTTCTATTTTCCGCCAGAAAACAAAGGCCAAATGTCTTACTGAAATATCTCTTGACAAAAGTGGAGCAAAAGAGAATCTTGTCTATGCAACAACTTGTTTTCACTATATACATCAAAACCCATTGGTTGCAGGACTTTGTAAATCGATGGAAGATTGGCCGTATTCTTCATTCAAAGATTACTTTTCTCTGAACCAGGCCAGTTTGTGTAATATGGATCTTGCTGTAAAGTATTGTGGCTTTCATCCTTCAAGTTTTGTTGAAACTTCGCTTAAAAGATATAATTTAAAGATGGAGAGAGGTAGTGAGTAGAAAAAATACCAGATTGCAAATGACAGACGCGAGATTGGCGAACTGCAAATGACAGGCGCGAGACCGCCAGTCATTTGCAGCCGGACACTGTCACCTTTTTAAAAATTAAGAATCCCTACCTTTATCCGGACCAAAACTCCCAGTATGAAAAAGTGCTTACTCGCCCTTCTGATCGTCCCCTTTTACCTGATCAGCTTCAGCCAGAATCAACTCCTTACCCTCGAAGACGCCATGCTCCGCGCCCGCACCACCCTCGCCCCCGAAAACCTGGCGCAACTGCAGTTTTTTGAGAACTCCAATGACTATGTGTTCCTCAAAAAACAAAACGGGCAGGATGTCTGGATGAGGGGCAACTATAAACTAGCCGGGCAGGAATGGCCGTTCCTGTCTTTGCATTTATTAAATAGTTATATGCAGGATGCAGGCACCGATACGTTCAAAACTATACCGGCGATCCGTTTTGGTGCAGATGGATGGGTAATGAACAACAACGGAAATAAAATCCGTTATAATCCATACACTAAGAAAGTAACTGTCCTGCTGCCCAAAGATCTGGCCGCTAAAGAAAACGCGGAAGAAAGTCCGGCCGGGTTCACCGCCTACCTTGACAAATACAATCTCTTTGTCAGTAATACCGAAAAACAGCAATACCAGGTGACTACTGATGGCAGTAAAGACATTGTCTATGCCTCCTCCGTACACCGGGATGAATTCGGGATAAGCAAAGGAACATTCTGGAGTAACAAAGGCACAAAACTGGCTTTCTACCGGATGGACCAGAGTATGGTGAACGACTATCCGATCATCAACTGGTCTGAAAGACCCGCCCGCACCGAATTGATCAAATACCCGATGGCCGGTGATAAGAGCCATCATGTACGGGTAGGCGTATTTAATACAGCTACTGAATCCACCATCTGGCTGAAAACCGGAATACCCGTAGAACAATACCTTACCAATATTGCCTGGAGCCCGGATGATAAATATGTTTTTATCGCGGTGCTGAACCGTGAACAAAATCATATGAAGCTGAACCAATATGATGCAGCCACCGGTGATTACGTAAAAACATTATTTGAAGAGAAAGACGAAAAGTATGTGGAACCGCTGGTGCCGATGCTATTCCTGAAAAATAATCCCGGTCAGTTCATATGGCAGAGCAACCGGGATGGCTGGAACCAGCTTTATCTTTATGATTTTAATGGCAAACTGATCCGTCAGCTGACCAGAGGGAATTGGGAAGTCCTGGAAGTAAAAGGGTTTGACAGCAAAGGCGAAAACCTGTTTTTCATCAGCACTATACTTTCTGCCGTCAATAAAAATCTTTGCGCTGTAAATCTGAAGACCGGTAAAACGACCCTGTTTACTCCTTTACCAGGTGTACACGCGGCCCAGGTAAGTGCAGATGGCAGCACAGTGCTGGATGTATACAGCACGATCGATAATCCAAGGTCGATTCAATTGATCGATTTAAAAAAACCGGCGAAAAATCCTCCGAAACTTTTATTGCAGGCCGCTAACCCGCTGAAAGAGTACAGCGCGGTATCACTCAGCCTCTTTACCATCAGAAATAAAAAAGGTGACAGCCTGTTCTGCCGGCAGTTCAATCCGGTTGGATTTTCGCCTGATAAAAAATACCCGGTGATCGTTTATTGGTACGGTGGTCCCCATGCGCAAATGATCCTGAACAGCTGGAATGGCGGTGCGGGGGATTATTGGTTCCGCTATATGGCACAACGAGGCTATGTGGTCTTTACAGTGGATACACGGGGAAGCGATAACCGGGGCAAAAACTTCGAGCAATCTATCTTCAGGAAATTAGGCGACGCCCAGCTGGAAGATCTGGAAGCGGGGGTAAATTATCTGAAAGCTCAATCCTATGTGAACAAAGACCGGATGGGCTTATTTGGCTGGAGTTTTGGCGGTTTTCTGACCACTGATTATGTGTTGCATTATCCGGGTGTGTTTAAAGCGGCAGTGGCCGGCGGACCAGTGATGGACTGGTCTTTATATGAAATCATGTATGGGGAACGTTATATGGATACGCCCCAGGAAAACCCGGAAGGATATGCCAGCACTAACCTGATCAGCCAGGCCGGAAAATTAAAAGATAAACTCTTATTGATCCATGGACTCCAGGATCCCGTGGTGGTGCAACAACATTCCGTGAATTTCGTTAAAGCCTGTGTGGAGAAGGGCGTGCAGGTGGACTATATGATTTATCCCGGACATGAACATAATGTCGGAGGTAAGGACCGTGTACACCTGTACCAGAAAGTAACGGATTATTTGAACAGTCATTTGCAGTAGAAATATTTTTGCTGATACATCTTTCAGGAAATAAAAAACGTCTTTAGTTTTTAACGCATAAAGACAAGAGATAAGCACAGTATACCTATGGGAATTGCAGAAATCACACAACAGGAACTGGTGATCGCCGCCAGGATCATCACGTATGGGAATGCCGCCAGTCCGGCGCTTACCGCACAGATCAGGGAAGAAATTGAAACCCTGTGGAATGAACCCGGTACCTGGATTAATATCCATGACTACTATCTGCAGGTGGTATTCCGGATAAGCGCGGAATACAGGCCGGAGCTGACGGATATTGATATCTATCAGAATCTTGATCCCCACAATAATTACTTCCGGATCGAAGAGTTTGCCCATGGCAATATTTCTTTTGTGGATGGCATTGGATGCAACAGTGGTTATTTCAAACTGGAGAACTTATATGCCGGTTCCACTACTGCCGCCCATGAATTTGGCCATACGCTAGGACTTACTCATCCGGAAATAGTGGATATCCGGGGTAAAGGCAGTCCGGGAATCATGTATCCCCGCGGCACGTTGGTTGATCCGCAATATCAGTATGAATCCGATAAACCGGCCGGGACAAAAGGAGGAACACTCTATCCTATTCACCGGCGGGTTAGTGATGAGGATATCCAGCTCCTGAAATTACATAAGAAAGATTTTGCCCAGGGACGGGCGATTATTGGTGACTTTACGAATATCTGGCATCCGAATCATGCCGAGATTGATACCCTTGATTACCTGTACTGAGCTTCTTTGGCCAGTGCTTCCCGGATCCCTGGATAGCGGAAGGTAAACCCGGCCTGCTGAATTTTTGAACTGCTGACCGTTGCACTTTTGAGAACTTCTATACTCATTTCCCCCATCATTATTTTTAATATAAATGCGGGTACCGGGACAGGAAGATAAAAACCCTTTCTGGATTTAGCCAATGTCAAAATCAGTTCTTTATTACTTACCGGTGTGGGTGCCGTGGCATTATAAACCCCTTCAGCTTTCACATTGGTAATGGCAAAGACAAACATATTGACCAGGTCGTCTATATGGATCCAGCTGACCATTTGTTTTCCACTACCCAAGACAGTCGCTACACCAAACCGAAGAGGTTTTATAAATTCTCTCAGGGCGCCCCCATCCATGCTCAGTACAATACCAATTCTTAACTTAACAAGCCGGACTGGCATTTCCGTTATAGGTTGCAGGCTTTCTT
This sequence comes from Bacteroidota bacterium, assembly GCA_963169885.1. GTDB lineage: Bacteria > Bacteroidota > Bacteroidia > Chitinophagales > Chitinophagaceae > JJ008. Next base: position 7,398 of record CAUJFR010000006.1, on the reverse strand, counting down.
CCCAACGGAAGCAGGTGTCGCCGAGAAATGCGGTATCCGGGGGTGCCTCTTCTGTAAAGGGTTGTGGATTGGGAATTTCAGGATCGGCCCCATACCAGCCAATAGCTGATGCACTGATCACCGCTCTTATTTTATGAGGAACTGTGGTCAGTTTTTTAACCAGTAATTCTCCGGATTTGACCCGGCTATCCCGGATTTCTTTTTTCCGTGCCGCCGTCCACCGCTGATCCGCTACTCCTGCACCTGCCAGGTGAATAATATAATCCGCTTCCTGCAAACTGGCTTCATCCATAGTGCCGGCATCAGGGTTCCAGACAGCATAACGGATACCATTGGTTGCCGGCCTTGGCTTCCGGGACATTACAATACAGTAATACCCCATATTTGTCAATTGCCGGGTAAGGGCCTGTCCGACCAATCCGGTACCTCCTGTAACCAGTATAGTTGCCATGTTGTCTGAAAATAGTGATTTTAATAACATACCGGTCAACATATTGTTGCACAGGATACCCGGGAAACTTTTATATTGAGCCCTGAAATCAACACGTATGAGTATAGTTCTGTCGATTGACAATATCGCCAAGTCCTATGGATTGGTAAAAGCCCTGAAAGGGGTCAGCTTCGATGTCCCGGAAGGAAGTGTATTCGGTATCCTGGGTCCAAATGGTAGCGGTAAAACCACCCTGCTGGGAATCGTCATGGATGTATTAAAGTCTAATTCGGGCGATTTCCGCTGGTTTGGACAACCCGGTTCGCCGGAGCAACGCCGCAAAATCGGCTCACTGCTGGAGACACCCAATTTTTACACCTATCTCTCCGCGGTTGACAACCTGAAAATCACCCAGGCGATCAGTGGCCGGGGTAGTGAAGCCGAAATCAATGAAGTGCTGAAAAAAGTGAACCTGTTTGAAAGAAGACGGTATAAATTCAGTTCATATAGCCTGGGCATGAAACAACGGTTGGCCATTGCTGCTTCCCTTCTGGGCGACCCTAAAGTACTGGTACTGGATGAACCCACCAACGGACTGGATCCCGTGGGTATTGCAGAAATCCGGGAACTGATACTGGAACTCAGGGATAAGGGGCATACAATCATTATGGCCAGTCACCTGCTGGACGAGGTGGAAAAGGTCTGCAGTCATGTAGCAATATTAAAGACGGGTACATTAATCACCACCGGGCCTGTGGAAGAAGTACTAATGGATGAGGATATTGTGGAAATGAGTGCCGCTGATTTACCGGCATTGACTGCCGCATTGAGCAGCTGGGGACACCAGGTGGCTGTAAATGAAAAAACAAACAGTGTACAGGTAATTCTGCCAAAAGGTACTGCCAGTCTGGAAACATTCAACCGGCAGTGTTTTGAAAAAGGAGTGGTACTGAACCACCTGTTACTGAAGAAAAAAAGGCTCGAAGCCCGTTTCTTTGAATTAACCAATAACTAATCTGAAAATTACAGATATGACGAAGCTGATTAAAACCGAATGGCTTAAAATAAAGGGATATAATTCTTTCTGGTGGATCATGGGGCTGACCGCGCTCTCTTATCCTGGAATCAATTATATGTTTTACTTTGTTTACAGAGATATCACAGACCAGAAAAATGCATCCGGCCAGATTTTCAAAATGGCGCTTGGAAATCCATTTGCCTTTCCAGAAGCCTGGCATTCGGTAGCGTATTTCTCTTCTTTCTTTGTATTTATACCGGCAGTGGTGGTGATCATGTTTATCAGCAATGAATACACCTTCCGCACTCATCGTCAGAATATTATTGACGGATGGAGTCGCAGACAGTTTATTACAAGTAAACTGATTGATGTACTGATTATTACCCTTTTAATTACAGTACTATATGTGGCAGCAAGCCTGGTTAGCGGATTTGTCACAATGAAAGACGGAGATGGAAATAAATGGGGGCAGGCCTGGTATACGGGTGTTTTTGCCTTGCAGACCTTTGCACAACTTTCCATCGCCTTCCTGATTGGTTTCCTGGTCAGGAAAGCCTTTATAGCCCTGGGGATTTTCATTTTTTATTTCCTGATTCTGGAAAATATACTGGTTGGCTTCTTTTATGTGAAGGTGAATGATATCGGCCGTTTTTTACCAATAGAAATCTCTGACCGTATGATTCCCGCTCCTGCTTTCCTGGGCAAAATCAAATCACCCGAGGTTTACCAGGAGTCATTGGACCGCATACCGATGCATGTGGGCATGACGATTGTGTTAACGATTCTCATCTGGATGATCTGCTATCGAATCAACAGTAAACGCGACCTTAAGTAATTACCAACGTTCTGCTTCTTCCCATTGCTCAAGCGTCTGACGGTTTGAAGAAGCCTGAGCTTGAGTTGTTTGAGGTTTTGACGTTTGGTGTTTAGGTGCCTGATGCTGAGATGAACTTTGTCTTGCAGGTGAGTGTGTATTCGAAGCTCTTGCTGGCTGCTGTCGTTGCGCAGGCCGGCTATTATTACCACTGTTCCCTCTATTGTTTCCCTGGCGTTTGTCTCCTTGTTGTCCCCTGAAATTAGGCCTTGCGGGTCTTTCTTCAGGCGCTGGTGCAGTCATATGGGCATTGGCGGTGAACGGATGTTCAGCCACTACGGGAATTTGTTTACCAATCAGTTTCTGAATATCGCGCAGTTCCTCTTTCTCATCTGCACTGCAGAAAGAAATGGCAATGCCTTCATTGCCGGCTCTGCCGGTACGACCGATCCGGTGTACATAGGTTTCGGGCACATCCGGCAGGTCGAAATTGATCACATGGGATAATTCGTCGATATCAATACCACGGGCAGCAATATCCGTAGCCACCAGTACACGGATTGTCCCGTTTTTAAAATCAGCCAATGCATTCTGGCGCGCATTCTGTGATTTGTTCCCATGAATGGCTGCCGCACGGATCTGAAACTTCTGCAGGATCTTCACCACTTTGTCGGCGCCATGTTTGGTGCGGGTGAATACCAGTGTAGTTTTAATTTCCGGATCCGCCAATAAATGAATCAGTAATTCCGGTTTTTCTTTCTTAGCGACAAAATATAACTGCTGTGCAATCTTATCTACCGTTGAGGAAGGAGGTGTTACTTCTACTTTTGCCGGATGTTTCAATAACACATCTGCCAGTTTCTGAATCTCCGGCGGCATGGTAGCGGAGAAGAACAGGGTTTGTCTTTTTGCCGGCAATTTGGCGATTACTTTTTTCACGTCATGAATAAAGCCCATATCCAACATACGGTCAGCTTCATCCAGTACAAAAATCTGGAGCTTATCGAGATGGATAAAGCCCTGTTGCATCAGGTCGAGTAAACGACCGGGTGTGGCCACAAGAATATCAACACCACGGCGAAGTTCATTCACCTGGCTGTGTTGTGATACACCGCCAAAAATAACAGTGTGACGGATACCTGCATATCGTCCGTAAGCGGCGAAGCTTTCATCGATCTGGATCGCCAGTTCACGGGTAGGTGTGAGTACGAGTACCTTGATGCCGGGGCCCAATGGTTTTTGTGCCTGCATTAATTCAAGAATGGGAATCGCGAAAGCGGCAGTTTTGCCGGTTCCGGTTTGTGCACAGCCAAGCAGGTCTTTCCCTTGTAAAATGAACGGAATTGCTTGTTGCTGGATGGGGGTAGGTGTAGTATACCCTTCGTGAGCCAATGCCTTAAGGACTGGTTCAGTCAATGCTAATTTTCTAAAAGCCATGATGGTTTTTAACTATTTTTTTATGGGGCTGGAAAAGACGTTGTAGTTTCTGAAACAGCGAAAGTTTAAAATAAATCTCCTGTCTTTTTACGAGGAGAGTTGTCCACCGGCTTACAACCTGCCGGTACCTGTGTGAAGTACATTGTGGAGCAGGATGTAAAGATACGTATAAAAAACGGGATAGCGGGAAATGATTCATAAAGCATCGTTAAACCACTCTTACTCAGTGTACTTAACTATCGCAATTTTTAAGGCCCGTTAAATCATCCTGTTCTTTACCGCATATTGAATGATCCAGGGCTTTAGCAATTGCTCCAGATCCTCCCTTGGCATAGGTGGCAGTCGTTGCAGTTCTTTATAGTGCGGCCAGCCGGTATCCTCCACCCAGAACAGCTGATAATAACGGGCGGGCACAAGTACGGTACAGGTGGCCATTTGTATAAGATCAGTCTTTTCTCTTTCGCATAATACCTTGGGAGGCAATCCGGATTCACAGATACCAATATATAATAAGACTTCGTCAAAACCAGGATTTGTTCCAGTCCCGGAGGTGATAAGGTTGGTAAGTGCTTGCCAGTGCTGTTGTAATTCTTCTTCGGTCATCTGCAGCGAAGGTAGAATGCCGGGATGTTGGCCCCTATGATTTTGGTTGGGAGGAGAGGAAAGAGAAATCAGTTAAACGCCGGTTAATTACCCCTACGTCCTTTTGCTTCGCAAAAGAGACATAGGGGTAAAATAAAACCCTCCGGTAGAAACCGGAGGGAACAACTAAAAAACACTAGCTAAATGCTCGTGCCGCCCGGTGGACCCGGGGCGGACGGGGCTTCATTGGAACGAACAAACGGGTGCCGGATGGGTACGGCAATTGGGATTAGTCGGGTTTCTTCCCGTCTAAGAAAGTATTAATCGTGCTGATATGTCCTTGATTTTTTTCGTCAGACTTGACTTCGTAGCTGCTGTAGAAACTCTCAATATGGTTATTGCTGTTATACAATTCCATATTGCGGCGGATATAAGCCGGCACAGTTTCAAACTCATTATTGGGGTCAGCAGCGTTAACATTGAATGACAAGTTTCTCAACTTGTGCAGACGCTCCGCTGCCCTACGTTTTTGTTCCTCTGCTTCGTCCTGCATCGCAGGATCCTCAGCCTTGGTGGACAAAGGTGGTTGAGCCTGATGGGCCATCGGCATATCCGCCGCTGGAATGTCATCCCGCTCTACGAGCTGCATTTGCAAGTCCAGGAGCTCGTCCTGTTCTATACTGGCAGGCTTTTTTGTAGCCGGGACCGGTTCTTCGGCAGAAAGTTTTGAGGTGATTGCCTCTGCTTTTGTTTCCGCGTAGATATTGGACGGTCTGGCCAGATATCCTCCCGATGCTGCAGACACCGGGGATGTACTACTAGTACTATCTTTAATACTGAGAATCATCTCAGCATCTGTTTCTTTAATACTGTTTGGGGGAACGGATTGGTGCAGCGGTGTCGAAATTATCTCTTCGCTTTGTCCCGCAGTTGACATTTTGCCCACAGTAGAATTACCTGCTGATTCATTCGTAGTATTACCAAGTATATTTACCCGGATATCACTTACAGTCACAGGTGTCTCCGGCTCCAGTTCCCAATGAACAATCAGGGGTTCTTCTGCTTCTTTGATATCCGTGAGATCCAGTACCGGGGCTGCCACCGGAAACTCTTCTACCAGTTTCGGCATCAGGTAATCTTCTTCCTTTGCCGCTACTGCTACCTGCAAGGGATTCGGTTTTACTTCAGGCACCTGTTCTTTGGTTACTTCCGTTACTGATATCTCCAGCTTCTGGTTGATAGAAATAACCGGTGTTTCGTCCTGCTGACCGAGTACCATGACAATTTTCTCTTCCGGCTTTGGCTCTTCTTTTTTAGGAACCGGTTTGGCAAACGGATCCTTGTGTTCAAATCCGGTTGCAATCAGGGTGATACCGATCCTGTCATCCAGGGTATCATCATAACCCATACCCAGGATCACATCCGTATTCTCACCGGCTTGTGTGAGGAGATAGTTCTGGATCACTTCCACTTCATCCATGGTAAACTCATGTTCACCCTGTGCAGAATTGATATTGATAAGGATCCATTTGGCTCCATGAATCTCACTGTCATTCAGCAGCGGGGAGTTCAGTGCTTCTTCAATGGCTTTCTGCGCCCTGTTTTCTCCGGATGCTTCTGCATTTCCAAGGATGGCCACACCGCCATTCTTCATCACCGTGCATACATCGGCAAAGTCCACATTGATCTGACCGGTACTGTTGATCACATCGGTGATACATTTAGAGGCCGTTGCCAGCACATTATCCGCTTTTGAAAAAGCTTCCCGCATTTTCAGGTTTCCATACTGATGACGCAGTTTATCATTACTGATCACAAGCAGGGTATCCACATATCCCTTCAATGACTTGATGCCTTCTTCAGCCTGTAACTGACGCTTCTTGCCTTCATAGGCAAAAGGGGTGGTAACGATGCCCACAGTCAGGATACCAAGATCTTTACAGATTTTTGCAATGATGGGTGCACCCCCGGTGCCTGTACCACCGCCCATACCGGCTGTGATAAAGGCCATCTTTGTGTTCACTTCCAGGATGCGCTTGATCTCTTCGAGTGATTCTTCCGTAGCTTGTCTTCCGATATCGGGATTCGCTCCGGCACCGAGTCCCTGTGTCAGGTGCGGGCCCAGTTGAATCCGGTTGGGTATAGGACTGCAGGCCAGCGCCTGTGCATCCGTATTGCAGATTACAAAATTCACCCCGTCTATCTGCTGGTTGAACATGAAGTTCACCGCATTGCCTCCGCCACCACCCACACCAATCACTTTCAGGATGGAGGATTTTTCTTTCGGCAGGTCAAAATGTATCATAGTTAGAATTTAATAGTTGGATATTTGGTTTATGCAAAGTAAAAAGTCAAAATTCAAAAGTAAAAAGTAAAAATCTTCAGGCTGATCAGTCATTTCAATTTTCTGACTGTTCCATTTTTTGACTTTTTAATTTTGACTTTTTATTTTATAAATGTTTGTCTTCTTCTTCTTTAAACAGATCAATAATACCGTCTTTGAACTTACCCCAGAAATTGCTGAGTCCTTTTCGGTTTCTCACTTTCTCTAACGTAATCACATCGTCAGCCGGCACAGGTATTTCTTCTTCGGCCGCTTGCTTCAATCCTTCCGGAACATCCACTTTGCGGAAGTCTTTATCAAACTCTTTCCGGTTGTGCTCATAATCATCATACCCTTTCAGGATAAGTCCGATACAAGTGGAATAGGTTGGCTTGGAAAGCTCTTCAATATGTCCGCCGGCCAGGTGTTCATTCGGATAACCGATCCTGGCATTCAGACCGGTTACATACTCAGTCAGCTGAATGAGGTGCTTCAATTGTGAACCCCCACCGGTGAGGATGATACCGCCGTTCAATGCTTTATTATCAAGACCAACCTGTTTCAGGTGATAGGTCACAAAATCCATGATCTCACTCATACGTGCCTGAATGATATTCGCCAGGTTCTTTACACTGATTTCTTTTGCAGGCATCCCCCTTAATCCGGGAATGGTGATATAGGCATTGGCCTTGGCTTCATTGGCGAGGGCAGAACCGAACTGTACTTTCATCTGTTCGGCTTGTGTTTTCAATACACCCAGACCAGTTTTGATGTCATTGGTAATATTTTCTCCC
>CAUJFR010000005.1 GCA_963169885.1 Bacteroidota bacterium | reverse complement strand
TTTGAAACCACGCTGGATCGCGAAAGTATTCACCGGCTTTTTGCTGAAGGTTCAGTAAGTCTGCAATATAACGGCGGCTTCTATACCATCGAGTCCACTGGCCTCAGTGCGGCAGAGATACTCACTACCCTGGTCAATGCTAAAGTACCGTTTACCTATTACCGGGATATCACTTACAGTACCAAACGATTCTTTTAATCAACTTACATGTTATGGCTATGCTGAACAGACCGATGGTTCCTTCTTTCCTGCAAAAGCTGGATAACTGGCTGCTCCGTCATCATCCCACGATCTGGCAGAGCCGCATCCACCTGGCGCTTTATTATATTTTACTGACGGGGATCGTCATAACCGCCATTTGTTATTTGAGTTTTAACGATGCCCGCCGCGATACCGAGATCGGCGGGTGGATCACGTTCACCGTGCTGATCAGTATTCTTGGCCTGGTGTTCTGGCTGATCTACCTGCTGCGCTTTAATGTATTCAAACGATTCGGGCAATGGAAACCACTGGATGCACTGATCAGTTTTGTTCTTTACTTTATTGTTACCGCCGGACTGGTGGGGTTGAATTTTATTCCTCCGATGGTGCAGACCTTCCGCGCCAATCAGCAATACAGTGATGCCGAGATCATAAAAGATATCAATGATATCAATGTAACGGCCTGTCTGCTGGAGTATGATATCCTGCCGCTTGAGTGGAGTTCGGATACTTGTATTGTATCTGCAACCATTGACCGTTCTGCAGATGCGGAAGCTACAAGGCCCTTACAAACGATATACAATAATTACAGAATCACGGATACGATCGAACTTCGCAGAAGACTAGAGTTGGCCGACAGCGTAGTAAAACTGAACCCTGAACTGTATGTATTCTTTTCGCCGGCCGATTATCAGTTTATTCATTTTTACCGTAGCCGCTGGGAAAACTCCAATGAGATCCTCAGGTCAGCGGAAATTTACCGGAAATACCTGCAGACAAAACCGGTGATCAACCGCACTGAACTGCTCGCACGGATGACGGAGCTGAAGGATAAATGGTCAGTGAATGACCACGAACGCTACTATTATGGGTATGATTATGATAATAGTTCAACTACCTATACAAACCGGATACAGGCAAAATATGATCTGCGCCGATTAGATAACGGGATCGATTCGGCGCTCGATAAGAAGTATCGCTTTGACCGGGAAGAAGGAGCTTACTGGCGCTTATTTTTATACCCGGCCTTTTTCCTGGCCCTGTTGATTTTCATATTCCGCAACAGTACGGTGCGTACATTTTTCCTGACCTTACTGACGGTGGTCTTACTGTTGATCTTTACGGGATTGCTGATGGTAGGACTTAGAAATCCGGAAGGAACCAGTTTATTGGGTATAATGATCTTCTACTACCTGATCTTTTTGGGGATAGGATTATCCATTACTACTTCCGGCAGAAGGTCGTCCATTCAGGGGATTGGGTTAAACCTGTTCTTTATCATGACCCCGTTTGTGCCACTTATACTCACCGCCTATTATATTCAGTCCACCCGTTGGGAAAATTATTATCCCTATAATCATCGTGAAACATTGCCGGGCGGACTGAGCGAATCGGATCTGTTCCTGATTGCAGAGCTGGGCGGGCTAATACTTGGGTTATTGCTGATCCAGTTCCTCTTCAGAAAACTGTACCGCAAATGGTATGCGCTACCGGAGAATTGAGCAGTGACTTATTCTTTATAGGGAAATAAGATCAGCAGGGCTTCATACAAACTCCGGTGCAGGATCGTGGCATGGTTATCATCTGTCATGAGTTTAAAAGCAGTCTGCAGTCCGGGTTTGTTGGCCTTTTTCAGCAACCCGTACAGCTCACTCGCTTCCCGTTGCATGATCTTGTCTTCTCCTTTACCAACGGATACATATACGAAAGTACCGGACAGCTCTTGTTTTGCCACTAATTCAGGGGCTGCCTTCAGTAGGCTTTCATCATCCCACCAGAGACTCGGACTCACGATCAGGTAGTGCGTGAATAAGGTTGAATGCTTCAACAGAATTTCGCTGGCCAGTAAACCACCCAGTGACTGACCAATCAGGTAGCGGGTATCCGTTGTTTTATACTGTTTGCTGATATAGGGCTGCAGTTCTGATTCGATAAAGCGGATGAACTTCTCTGAATGGCCGGTTGTCGGATAATCTTTCTTCAAATCTTTCAGATCAGTATGGAACGTGAAGTCCCTTTTCCGGTCTACATTGGCGATCCCCACTACAATAAAATCCGGCATACCGAAGGTCATATTGAAAAACTGAACCAGCCCGGTAATATGCAGGAAGTCTTCGTTCATGCTTCCATCCAGCACATAGATCACGGGGTAGGACTTGCTGCTATCATAAGTGGAAGGGAGATAAATATTCAGGGTCCGGTCTTCCTTCAGTACGACAGATTTCAGGGTCTTTATTTCGCCGATGGCAAGTGGTTTGGTCTCCTGGGCAAACAAAGGACTGGTAAAAAAGACAAGAAAGAATATAAAGAGGAGACGCTTCATATAAGCCGGATTTTATTTATTTTTTTAAAGAGTAAAGTTACCGGTCTGTAAGGAATAATCCGGCTCCCGGTTTATACCTGAATTTTCATTGGTAAAAACAGGCGTATTTATCCGGATTCCCCTCCTGATTTCCGTACCTTTAAGCCTCAATTTTCCCTATATGAATCGCTTTGCCATCCTCCTGCTAGCTGTAGTTTACGGCAACCTCCTTTTTGCCCAGACAAACACCGATAAAAAGATCGGAAAATCAGTAGACTCGCTGCTAAAACTCATGACGCTCGAAGAAAAAATCGGGCAGATGAATCAATACAATGGTCCCTGGGCAGCTACGGGGCCACTGACCAATGATGATAACCTGCTGGACCAGGTAAAAACCGGAAAAGTGGGTTCCATGCTGAATGTAACCGGGGTAAAAAGAACCCGGGAATTACAGGAACTGGCCCTGCAGTCCAGGTTAAAAATCCCCCTGCTTTTCGGTCAGGATGTGATTCATGGTTTCCGCACCATTTTCCCGATTCCATTGGGAGAAGCGGCCAGCTGGGACCTGAAAGCAATGGAAGACGGAGCCCGTGTGGCGGCCACCGAAGCCAGTGCGGCCGGGGTACACTGGACTTTTGCCCCGATGGTGGATATTGCCCGCGACCCCCGTTGGGGTCGGGTAATGGAAGGAGCCGGTGAAGACACTTACCTCGGTTCCCTCATTGCCAAAGCAAGGGTGAAAGGTTTCCAGGGAACAGGTTTTGGTGATACCAGTGCCGTGATGGCCTGTGCCAAACACTTTGCCGCTTACGGAGCGGCCGTGGGCGGACGGGATTATAACAGCGTGGACATGAGTCTGCGTCAGTTGCATGAAACCTACCTGCCACCTTTTAAAGCGGCGGTGGAAGCAGGGGCGGCTACGTTCATGAATTCATTCAATGATATCAATGGTATACCGGCCACGGGTAATAAATATATTCAGCGGGATATTTTAAAAAGAGACTGGAAGTTTAAAGGTTTTGTGGTGAGTGACTGGGGCAGTATCGGCGAAATGATCAATCATGGTTATTCCAAAGACAGCAAGGAAGCGGGTATGCAGGCCGCTAATGCGGGGAGTGATATGGATATGGAAAGCCGGAGTTATACCAAATACTTAGCGGAGCTGGTGAAAGAAGGAAAAGTGAAAATGGCGGTGATTGATGATGCGGTCAGACGCATTCTGCGCAAAAAATTTGAAATGGGATTATTTACCGATCCGTATAAATTCTCCAATGAAAAAAGGGAGCAAACGCAATGGAATAATCTGCAACACCGGGTGGTGGCCCGTGATATGGCGAAGAAAAGTATTGTCTTATTAAAAAACGAAAAGCAGGTATTACCCATCAGTAAACAAACCGGCAGCATTGCGCTGATCGGTCCCTTTGTAAAAGCAAAAAGTGATCACCTTGGATTCTGGAGCTATGACTGGCCCGATGATTCCACGCGGATCGTTTCTTTATGGGAAGGGGTGAAAGCAAAAGTATCTCCCTCTACAAAAATGCTTTATGCCAAAGGATGTGGCATAACAGAGCTGGATAAAACCGGATTCGCCGAAGCAGTAGCAACGGCCCGGAAAGCCGATTATGTAATCCTGACCATTGGTGAAACCCGCGATATGAGTGGAGAAGCCAAGAGCCGCAGCAGTATTCAATTACCCGGTGTGCAGGAAGAGCTTGTAAAAGAAATTGTGGCCCTGGGTAAGCCTACAGTCGTTATGATCAGTGCCGGTCGTCCATTGGTGTTTAACTGGACAGCCGACCATGCGCCGGCCATTCTTTATACCTGGTGGCTGGGTACCGAAGCTGGTAATGCCATGGCCGATGTACTTTTTGGCGATTATAATCCTTCCGGTAAACTGCCCATGAGTTTCCCGCGCACCGAGGGACAGATTCCCATTTATTACAATCATTACAATACCGGTCGTCCGGCAAAGAATGACAGTGACCGCCACTATCGTTCTGCCTATACGGATCTTTCCATTTATCCGAAATATGCATTCGGACACGGACTGAGTTATTCCAATTTTGACTACAGCGATATCACACTCAGTGCCCCTTCTTTTACGGCCGCACAAAGTCTTACGGCCACCGTTACATTGACCAATAAAAGTACCCGGCCGGGTACAGAAACGGTACAACTTTATATCCGGGACATCACGGGTTCTGTAGTAAGACCGGTAAAGGAGTTAAAAGGTTTCCAGCAGGTATATCTGAAAGAAGGGGAATCAAAAGTCATCAGCTTTACCCTTACCGCCAATGATCTCCGGTTTTACAATGACCAGTTGCAGTACATCTATGAGCCGGGTGAGTTTAAATTATTTATCGGCAGCAGCTCGGATATGGTGAAGGAGGTGGGGTTTGAGTTGAAGTAGCTTCGTTGTCGCCCTTCGTACTCGTCGGCTTCGATACGTCCCGCTGTAATGATTCTACACCCCTGTAATGTTTCGTTGGCGGGCCTACTCAGCCTGACAAGAACATTTCGTCGTCTTCGAGCTGCTGTGTGACAGGGGGCAAAAATTTTCGATTCTTACTGCTTTTATTGTTGTGAAGCGGAATGTTCTTGTCACCCTGAGCGTGCCGAAGGGTGACGTGCAAAAAGTGCTTCTTTCTGGTCATGGTTCGGCAAGCTCACCATGACAAGGACACCGGCTCACCAAACAAGGACATTTCGTTTTTTAACGGGATTGAATCGCGTTAAAAAATCTTTCGAATAGTTACTGCTTTTCTACCTACGAAGCGGAATGCTGTTGTCATGCTGAGTAGGCTGCCTCTTAAGTATATCTTCAGGGGTGCAACAAAAAAGGGTGAGGCAGTCGTATCGAAGCATGCACGCCCGAGCAAGTAGAACCCCTACTTCACCTCCTCAAACTCAATATAATCCCCGGACTTGAATTTTGACTCAGTTTGACTGGTTTCCGGTTGTTGGGTATAACCAGATTGCTGCTGCTGCTGTTGCTGCTGCATTTGTTCCTGCATACGGCTTTGCATTTCGCGGAACCCTTTTTTGATTTTCCGGCTGGCGATAAAGACCGGTATCACCAGTTTGAAAATAAACTGGTAAAGGATGTATAAACCTATCGCCCATAATACGTACTTCATCGGACTGTAAAGATAATAAGGGCCTGTTTCCGGTTACCGGCTTTTCGGGTTCATTTACCGATTTATTAACGGGTTGGTTTTCACGAATTGTATTTGGGACGAACGGGGTAAATCCCTTACATTTGCATTGGAATTAGACGATTGAAGGGAACGGTGCCGTTCCCTTCTTCTTTTATATACCCATGAGCAACGAAACACAAATAAAAGCTTTAGAACAAAAGGTCCTCGCCCTGATCAGCGAAGAACCCGATCATTTCCTGGTGGATATCCGGATCAAACCGACCAACAATTTTAAGATCTATATTGATGGTAATCAGGGTATTAGCGTGGAAAAGCTGGTTAGTTACAACCGCAAACTGTACAAGCAGCTGGAAGAAGAAGGGCAATACCCTGAAGGTGATTTTTCACTGGAATTGTCCTCCCCGGGACTGGACGAACCCCTGAAACTTCACCGGCAGTACCTGAAAAATGTGGGCCGTTTTGTGGAAGTGGTGATGCTGGATGGCAGCAAAGCGGAGGGAAAACTGCTCAGTGCCACCGATGAAGAAATAGTGGTGGAAGAAATAAAAGGGAAGGGGAAAAAAGCAACGACCGTGCTGCATACACTCCCCTTCAGCCAGATAAAAACAACAAAAATTCAAATTAAATTTTAATCAAACCGGATTACAAAATTTTGAGCTATGTCAAGTATTAACCTGATCGACGCATTCCAGGATTTTAAAGATGCGGAAAATATAGACCGCCCCACGATGATGAAAGTGGTGGAAGATGTTTTTAAAACCCTCTTGCGTAAAAAATATGGCAGTGATGATAATTTCGACGTGATCGTGAATGCCGAGAAAGGAGACCTTGAAATTATCCGCCGCCGGATGATCGTGGAAGACGGTCAGGTGGAAGATCCCCTCGCCCAGGTGGGTTATTCCGATGCGGTTAAAATCGAACCTGACTTCGAAGTCGGGGAGGAATTATATGAAGAGATTGACCTGCTGGATTTCGGCCGCCGCGCCATCCTGGCTGCCAAGCAAACCCTGGCCAGCCGGATCAGCGACCTGAAAAAGAACGTACTCGCTAAAAAATATGGCGACCGTATCGGTGAAATCATCAGTGCGGAGGTTTACCAGGTATGGAAAAAAGAAATCCTCCTGCTGGATGAAGAAGGCAATGAACTGATCCTCCCCAAGAGCGAGCAGATCCCCCAGGATTATTTCAAAAAAGGCGAAAATATCCGGGCTGTTGTGGCCAGGGTGGATATGAAAAATAATAATCCGGTAATCATCCTGTCCCGTACTTCACCTGATTTCCTGGCGAAATTGCTGGAAATCGAAGTGCCGGAAATTTTTGACGGACTGATCGTGATCAAAAAGATCGTGCGTGATCCGGGAGAAAGAGCGAAAGTTGCGGTGGAATCTTATGACGACCGGATTGACCCCGTAGGTGCCTGCGTGGGTATGAAAGGTAGCCGTATCCATGGTATCGTACGCGAACTGAAAAATGAGAACATCGACGTAATCAATTATACCAGTAATATCCAGTTGCTGATCCAGCGTTCACTGACACCGGCTAAAATCACCAGTATGGAACTGGACAATGAAGCCCATCATGCGAATGTGTACCTCAAGCCCGACCAGGTATCCCTGGCCATCGGCCGCCGCGGGGTGAATATCAAACTGGCTTCTGAACTGACCGGTTATGAACTGGATGTTTACCGTGATAATGAAGGCGAGGAAGAAGAGTTCGATATCGATCTGGAGGAATTCAGCGATGAGATCGAAACCTGGATCATTGATGAACTGAAGCGGGTGGGCTGTGATACAGGACGCAGTGTACTGAACCTGACACCGGAAGAACTGGAACGTCGTACAGACCTCGAGAAAGAAACGATCGCTGATGTACGCAGGATCCTGAAAGAAGAATTTGAGAAAGAATGAGCATTGTCATAACAGTCCGGTAGAGTTATAAAGGTCATATAACTCAACTGGCAGCCTTGACCCATACAGCTCGTTTGAATGATATGACCAGTTTGACCTATTTGACCGTTTTGATTTAAAAAACATTAATGGCAGAATTAAAACTTCCACGATTATTAGCTGCGGCTAAAGAATTTAACGTAGGACAGGACACGATCATCGATTTCCTGATCGGGAAAGGATTCCCGAAGGACGACCTGAAGCCCACTTCAAAGCTGTCG
Source organism: Bacteroidota bacterium (assembly GCA_963169885.1). Classification (GTDB taxonomy): domain Bacteria; phylum Bacteroidota; class Bacteroidia; order Chitinophagales; family Chitinophagaceae; genus JJ008. Next base: position 15,765 of record CAUJFR010000005.1, on the reverse strand, counting down.
GAGGACATGTACCGTGCCCTTCAGCAGGAGTTCCAGGGAGACAAGGCCGCAAAGATGAAAAGCGATCAGCTGGAATTGCCAAAAGGCAGTCAGCCCGATGCAAAAAAGAAAAAGGAAGAGGAAGAAATCAGCTTCAGGAAAGAAGAGAAAGCGCCCGCTAAGGCCGCAAAGAAAGAAGAGGAAGTGAAACCCGCTGTGGTGGCCGTAGCTGAAGAGAAACCGGTGAAGGAAGAAGTGAAGGAAACTGCACCCGAACCCGCACCTGAAGTGGAGAAAGCAGCGGAAGAAGTAGCCAAGCCGGAAACACCAGGCATTGAGGGACCAAAAGTGCTCAAGAAGATTGACCTTTCGGCCATCGACTCATCTACCCGCCCTAAGAAGCTGGTAAAAGCTAAAAAAGAAGAAGCAGCTCCTGCAGCAGAGGAAGCCAAGCCTGTAGCCAAGCCCAAGCTTAAAAAGAAAGAGGAAGAAGTGGTGGCTGAAGTACCGGTGGTGGAACCCACGCCTGTGGAGGAAGCACCGGTGGCAGAAGAGCAGCAGGCCGCTGTGATTGAGAATATTGAAGTAGAAAAACTGACAGGTCCCAAGATCCTCGGTAAGATTGAACTGCCGGTGGACAATGATACCCGTCCGGTGAAAGACGAGAAGAAAAAACGGAAGCGTATCCCGATTGAGAAAAAAGATAACAAACGGGAGATCTTCATTAATAAAGAAGAAGACAAACGTCCGGGCGGCGGCGCTGGCGGATTCCAGCGTGGTCGTGGTGGTGCGGCAGGCGGCCCTCACCGTGGCGGCCCCCGTCCTGTACTTGGACGTCGGGAAGATAAACTCATTGACGAGAAAGAAATTCAGCGGAAGATCCAGGAAACGCAGGCCAAGCTTTCCGGTGGTGGTGGTAAGGGCAAGAGCCTGAAGGCCAAACACCGCAGGGAAAAACGCCAGGAAATGGCGGATGCCATGGGCGATGCGGTGGATAACAAACTGCAGGTAACGGAATTTATCAGCGTGAGCGAACTCGCCAACCTGATGGATGTAAGTTTTGCGGAAGTGATCAGCAAATGTATGAGCCTCGGTATCATGGTGTCCATCAACCAGCGTCTCGATGCGGAAGTAATCGAACTTGTGGCCAGTGAATTCGGATTCGATGTCGAATTCATCAATATGGAGAAGCAGATGGAAATGGAAGAGGAAGATGAACAGGACAGTGAAGATGAACTGCAGTTCCGTTCCCCGATCGTTACGATCATGGGACACGTTGACCATGGTAAAACATCATTACTTGACTATATCCGGAATGCCAATGTGGTAGCCGGAGAGGCGGGTGGTATCACCCAGCACATCGGTGCTTACCAGGTAGAGTTGCAAAACGGAAAAGAAATCACCTTCCTCGATACGCCAGGTCACGAAGCGTTTACCGCGATGCGTGCCCGTGGTGCGAAAGTAACGGATATCGCGGTGATTGTGGTGGCGGCGGATGACGCGGTGATGCCACAGACCCGTGAGGCCATCAGCCACGCACAGGCGGCTGGTGTACCGATGATCTTTGCCATCAACAAGATCGATAAGGACGGCGCCAATTCACAAAAGATCTATGAGCAGTTGTCGCAGATGAACATCCTGTTAGAAGAATGGGGTGGTAAATTCCAGAGCCAGGAAATATCCGCCAAGAAGGGATTGAATATTGATAAATTACTCGAGAAAGTATTGCTTGAAGCAGAGATACTGGACCTGAAAGCCAACCCGGACCGGGAAGCTACCGGTACCATCATTGAAGCCTCACTCGATAAAGGACGGGGATATGTAGCCACCCTGCTGGTGGAAAACGGAACCCTTCGTCATGGTGACCTGATCGTGAGTGGTCAGTACTACGGACGCGTGAAAGCCATGTTCAACGAACGGAATAAGAAAGAAGACGAGGCCGGACCTTCTGCACCTGCAGTAGTACTCGGATTAAACGGTGCACCCCAGGCCGGTGAGAAATTCAAGGTGTATGCGGATGAAGCAGAAGCCAAGGAAATCGCCAACCGCCGGGCACAGATCCTGCGCGAGCAAGGTATCCGGACCAAGAAACATATTACACTTGATGAGATCGGTCGTCGTCTGGCACTGGGAAGCTTCAAAGAACTGAAAGTGATCATCAAAGGTGACGTGGATGGTTCCGTAGAAGCCCTTAGTGACTCTTTACAGAAACTGTCAACACCGGAAATTCTCGTGAGTGTGATCCATAAAGGAGTCGGTCAGATCAATGAAAGCGATATCGTACTGGCCGAAGCATCCGATGCGATCGTGATTGCGTTTAACGTTCGTCCTTCCCTGCAGGCATCAAGACTGGCCGATAAAGCCGGCATCGAAATCAAGATGTACTCGATCATCTATAACGCGATCGAAGAAGTCAAGAGTGCGATGGAAGGGATGCTTGAACCCAAGACCCAGGAGAAGATCGTGGCCAACGTCGAGATCCGTGAAGTATTCAAGTTTGATAAAGCGACCGTTGCCGGTTGTGTGGTACTCGATGGTAAGATCAAACGTGATTCGAAAGTCCGCCTGATCCGGGATGGCATCGTGATCTATCCGACAGGAGAAGGGGTCAATGCCGAACTGGGGTCACTCAAACGTTTCAAAGATGACGCGAAGGAAGTGGTATCGGGTATGGAGTGTGGTCTGACGATTAAGAACTTTAGTGACATCAAAGCAGGTGACGTAGTGGAAGCTTATGAGATAGAAGAAGTAAAACGGACTTTATAAGGGATCTCAGGTTAAAAGAACCAAGAACCCCTTCCTTCGCTAAAGCTACGGAGGGCAAGGAAGATGCCAAGAAGCCAAATAAGCACTAAATAATAAATTCCAAACCTTCTAAGTAACATCTGTCTAGGGGGTTTGGAATTTATGTTAAAACCTTTGTTAAATAAAGCACCGGTGATACGATGGACAGTGCCGGTAAACTACTTTTGAAATTATGCGTAGTCTGAAGAAAATTGTAACAGCCGCTTTTTTACTCCTCACGTTTGCCGGTGTGGCACAGGGTCAGCCCAAGAAAGTAATCGCGGATAAAATTTCTGGCATTGTAGGGGATAAGATCATTCTGTATTCGGATATCCGTAACTCGCTGGCCGATATCGTACGCCAGGGGGGACAGGTGCCGGAGAATGCGGAATGTATGCTGATGGAGCAGGCGATTATTTCCAAAATGCTGATGCTGCAGGCGCAAAAGGATTCACTGCCGGTGACCGATGAGGAAGTGGAAGCCGATCTGGATAACAGGATCCGGACCTATATCAACCAGTTTGGCAGCCAGGAAGCCCTTGAAGAAGTGGCGGGTAAAACAATTTACCAGATCAAGGATGATGCCCGTGAATCGGTAAAGGAACAGAAGCTGGCCCAGGCGATGCAAAGGAAGATCGTGGACAATGTGCGGATCACCCCGATAGAAGTAAAAGCCTATTTTGAAAAAATCCCCAAAGACAGTTTGCCGTTTTATGAAACTGAACTGGAAATCGGACAGATCGTTTTATATCCCAAAGCATCCCGCGATCTCGAGCAGTATATTGCCGGGGAGATGAATAATTACAAAAAACAGATCGAAACCAAGATTACCGATTTCTGCCGCCTGGCCAAACAAGTATCGGAAGATCCGGGAAGTAAAGACCGTTGTGGTCAGTACCAGATCAACCGGACCGAGAAAACCTGGGATCCGATATTCCTTTCCACCGCATTCCGGATGAAGGAAGGCGAAATATCCTCACCGGTAAAATCCAAATTCGGGTTTCATATCATTCAGATGGTTCAGCGGAACGGAGATGATGCCATTGTACGTCATATCTTACGCATCCCGCCGGTAACCGAAGAAGAAATCAACCAGGCAAAAGGCAAACTCGATACCATCCGTTCAAAAATCATCGCGGGTACCCTGGGTTTCAATGAAGCCGCTACCAAGTACAGTGATGATGAAGCCGCCAAATACACCGGACCCTTTATCACCAACCGCGAAGGCTCTCCCTTTGTAACCATTGATATGCTGGATAAGGAAATGGTGGCCATGCTGGCGAAAATGAAAGTGGGTGAATTTTCACAGCCGACGCCCTTCGAGAGTGAGCAGGGTAAGAAAGGTGTACGGATCGTTTTCCTGAAATCAAAGTCGGAACCACACCGGATGAACCTGAAAGATGATTACAGCAAGATCTCCACGTTTGCATTGGAAGAAAAAAAGAGCCAGACCCTTGACAAATGGATCAAGAATAAACTCCCGACCTATTATGTCATGATTGACCCGGGTACGGCTGAAGAATGTCCCCAGTTGAAAAAATTTGACGGGGAAACCAAGGCGTTCTAAACATCTTTAAAATATTGCGCAATGGCTGTCCTTTACGACAGCCATTTTTTTATTCCGCTACGGCTATTTGAATTCCCCTGTATTACTTAGCTCATTACATGACTGATTATTTTATCATTTCTAAAATCAGTCCTGATTATATTTCTTACCCTGAATTTAAATATTAACTTTAGCCATAAGTTCAATGGTTGAATCTACATATGTTTAAGTTGCCTGATTACTTTGTCGCATCGGGTCAGTTTTACTATCTCATGATTGATCCCGAAGGGTATGTCGCATCGGCAAACCCTTTATTCTCCCGCCATTTTCTGGTGGAAGATGTAGTGACAAACCGTATTCATGTCTCCTCCCTGCTCATCCCTTCTGACACGGTTCAATTCCTGTCTGTGTTGAGAAACAGCCTGGAACAACCCCATCAGCTTTTCCCGATACAATTAATAATGAGACGGGTCGACGGAAAGCCGGTTGCCCTGAACTGGGAGTGTTCGGCTCATTCCAATGAGCTTGGACTGCCCCTTTATATGCAGGCGATCAGTACGGCATCTCCAATACCGGGTATGAATGACAGGGCTGTGGAATTAAAAGCAGGAAGCCATGAGCGGTATATGGCGTTTGAGCATAGTGCAGAAGGCCTTTGGATGTTTGACAGTAAAGAACCGGTTTCTATTCATGAATCGGCGGACAATATTCTGAACTACTGGAAGGATCATTCCACATTGGTGGAATGCAACGACAATATGGCCAGAATGTACGGATTTGAAAATGCGGAAGAACTTAAAGGGGTTAAACTGGGCAAGTTGCTGGATCTGTCGGAACCTTCCAGCCTTGAAGGCCTGCGGACATTTATACAAAATGGATTTGCCACTACTACGGTAGAGACAAAAGAGTATGATAAATCGGGGAATGTAAAATATTTTCTGAACCGGATGACGGGGGTGGTGGAACAGGAGCAGGTGCAACGGGTATGGGGAACACAACAGGATATTACGGCTCAGCGGCTGGCTGAAGAAAAACTCAGGCAGAGTGAATATTTTTTCCGGAACCTTTTTGTGAACTCACTGGATGGAATATTCATCACCGATGCAAACGGGTTTATCACTTTTGTCTCCCCATCTGTAACGCCCATACTTGGATATGAAAACGAAGAGGCACTGGGACACAACTGCTTTGACTATGTGCATCCGGAGGACATCAGGCTTGCCCGTACTGCTTTTGAAACGGAACGAAAGGATGAAACAATCGTTGAGTTCATTTCTATCCGCGTACGGCAAAAAAGCGGTGAATGGCTTTGGTGTATTGTGCGGGGCCATAACCTGCTTGATAATCCCTATGTGAAGGGCATGGTCATTAATTTTTACAATGACAGCTTCAGGAAAAAAACAGAGAATGCACTGAAAGAAAGTGAAGCACGCTTCCGGTACCAGGCCACTATTCTGAATAACGTTACCGATGTGATTGTTACCACGGACAAGGCCAGGGTAGTTACTTCCTGGAACCATGTCATCGAAAAACTGACCGGCATTACTTCAGCCGAAGCCGTGGGAAAAGCGTACCGTATCGTGGTAAAAACCGATTATTCGCCCTATACCAGTGAGCAGGTGCTCGAGATCGTGGAACGGGAAGGCATCTGGAAGGGTGAAGCCTCCTTTGTGGGGATGGATGGGGAACGGAAAATACTCCTGCACACGATTTCAATGCTGTATGATGAAAACGGGAAACAGATTGGATTACTTGGCGTAGGGAAAGATATTACCGAGCGGAAAAAAGCACAGGCCCGCTTGCAGGAGAGTGAATTGTTTTACCGGAACATGATCACACATTCACTGGATGGTATTGTGCTGACCGACAAAACCGGGAGTATCCGTTACTGCAGTCCATCGATCGTAAAAATTTCCGGTTACGAAACGGCTTACCTGCTCGGCCGGAAAATATTTGAATTTGTACATCCGGCCGATATCAAACTGGCTTTTGAAGCCTTTGATGCGGAAATGCGTAAAGGTTCTCAATTGAATTATTTGTCTTTGCGGCTACGGCATGCCAATGGCGATTGGGTCTGGTGTACGGCAAGAGGCCATAACCTGATGGATAACCCGGTATTTAATGCCATGGTGATCTATTTCACCAATGATTCAAAACGGAAAGCCATCGAGGATAAACTGCGTGAAAGTGAACACCGTTTCCGGAGCCTGGTACAAAACGTGAAGATGGGTGTTACGATGCGGGAGCCTTCCGGTAAACTGATTATGGCCAACCGGGCCGCAGAGGAAATGCTGGGCATGGAACAAGCGGAGTTGAATAATTCATTTGAAAACTCAAAAGACTGGCAAACGATTAACGAAGATGAAACGCCATTAATGGTAGACGACCATCCGGTGCCGCTATCGATTCGTACCGGGGAACCAGTAAGAGGAGTAGTGATGGGTGTGTACCGGAAAAAGTACAATGACCGGGTATGGATCCTGGTAAATACCGAACCGGTCAAGAATGATGAAGGGCAGCTTATTTATGTTATCTGTTCCTTTATGGATATTACGGAGCAGAAAAAAATGGCCCAATTACTGATCGAACAGGAAATACAAAAGCAGAAACAGATTACCCAGGCCACCATCGATGCCCAGGAAAAAGAGCGGATAGAAATCGGGAAAGAACTGCATGACAATATCAATCAGCACCTCAACACCACCCGGCTTTACCTGGAAGTGGCCAAAGAGAAAGCAGGCGGGGAAGTATTGCAGATGATTAACCTGGCGCATAAGAATATGGCCGGGATCATCAACGAAATCCGGCAGCTATCCCAGTCACTGGTACCGCCAACCCTCGGAGATCTGGGTCTGGCTGAGTCGATACAGGACCTTTGTGACGGACTGCGGCGTTCGCATAAATTCAAGATCAAATTCAGCCGGTCACATTTTGAGGAGGATATAATTCCTGATAACCTGAAACTCAGTCTGTTCCGTATCATTCAGGAAAAGATCAGTAATATTATCAGGCACTCCGGGGCTACCCAGATTTCAATCAAATTACAAACCGATGCGGAGTCTATATTCCTGACTATTACCGATAACGGCAAAGGGTTTGATACCCAAACTGCCCGCGAAGGACTCGGATTGAGTAATATCCGGACCCGGGTGGCCTTATTTAACGGGAAAATGGAACTAAAGACCGCTCCGGGTGAAGGGTGTGTACTCCTTGTGACGATTCCTTATCACCGGGAATCAGAGGCCGATTAATTGACCCGAAACGCCTACCTTTGCGCCTTCCATGAGCGACCCGATAAAACACGAATGCGGACTCGCATTCATACGGTTAAGAAAGCCTTTTTCGTACTACCATCAGAAGTACCAGACCGTACTGTGGGGTCTAAATAAACTGTACCTGCTGATGGAAAAGCAGCATAACCGCGGACAGGACGGAGCCGGTATTGCCACGGTAAAGCTCGATGTGGAACCGGGTTATCCCTTTATGAACCGGCTGCGTAGTAATGCGCCCCAGGCTATTGCCGATATTTTCCAGCAGATTGGTAAAGAAATTGATGAACTCGAAAAATATCATCCCGATATAAAGAGTCATCCCGGCCTGATGAAAGGCCATGTGGCCTTCCTGGGAGAACTGCTGCTGGGACATCTCCGTTATGGTACCCAGGGAAAAAATAAACTCGAATATTGTCATCCGTTTATCAACCGTGATACGATTCCAGCCCGTAACCTCGCACTGGCCGGTAATTTCAATATTGTCAACTCCGATGAACTGTTTACCCTCACCGGTAAAGAACCACATCCGAATGTTCGCTTCAGCGATCTGGCTGCCATGATCGAACTGATGCATACCTATCTCTGCCAGGAAGACGAAACATCCCCGGAGAAACTGGATATTAAAAAAGTACTCAAGAAAACCCTTCCCCTGATGGACGGAGGTTTTCATGTAGGCGGTGTGACCGGCAACGGTATTGGTTTTGTCTTCCGCGATGCACATGGGATCCGGCCTTCTTATTATTATATCAATGAGGAAGTAGTAGTGGCAGCTTCTGAAAGAGCGGCCATCCGCACCACGTTCAATGTGGGGGAGAATGAAGTAAAGGAACTGATGCCCGGACAGGCCCTGATTGTGAGCGAGACCGGAGAAATAGAAATCGCCCAGATCCTCGAGCCCAAAGAGCGCAAGGCCTGCAGCTTCGAACGTATTTATTTTTCACGAGGCAGCGATGAAAAGATTTACAAGGAACGGAAAGCACTGGGTTATAACCTGAGTGAGCCGGTACTGCATGCCATCGAACACGACCTGAAGAATACGATCTTCTCCTTTATACCCAATACCGCCGAAACCGCTTTCTATGGTATGCTGAAGGGGATGGAGAATTACCTGAACAAAGTGAAGCTGGAGCGGATCCTCAGCTGGGGTAAGGATTATGATGATGAGAAACTGGCGGAGATGATCAACCGCCGGATACGGGTGGAAAAGATCGCCATCAAGGATGTAAAAATGCGCACCTTCATCACCGAGGATGTAAGCCGGAATGAAATGGTGCAGCACGTGTATGATATTACTTACGGTACGGTTCGTCCAGGCCTCGATACCCTGGTTGTGATCGACGACTCGATTGTAAGAGGTACCACTCTGAAAGAAAGTATCATCCGGATGCTGGGCCGTCTGCAACCCAAAGGAATCGTGGTGGTTTCCTCCTCTCCGCAGATCCGCTATCCCGATTGTTATGGGATCGATATGAGTAAGATGGGTGATTTTATCGCTTTTAACGCGGCAGTGGAACTGCTGAAAGAAAGGAATAAATACTCCTTGCTCAACGAGCTGCTCGAAAAATGCAAGGAACTGGAAAGTAAGAATGAACTGGAAAGTGAGAATGTGGTGAAACAGTTATACAAACAATTTACTGCTGAAGAGATCTCCACCAAGATCGCAAAACTGATCACCCCGCCTGAACTGAGTATTCCGGTAAAAGTTATCTTTCAGACCATTGAAGACCTGCACAAAGCCTGTCCGAATAATCTCGGTGACTGGTACTTTACCGGAAACTACCCAACCCCCGGTGGTAATAAAGTGGTGAACAAAGCCTTTATGAATTATATGGAAGGCAAGAACGTAAGGGGATATTAAGCCTGTATTTCCTGTTTAAAAAGTTTCAATATGAAAACCCTGATCCTGGTCCGTCATGCCAAAAGTGACTGGAGTGGGGATGGCCTTCCTGACTTTGAACGTCCCTTGAATGAACGGGGAAAAAAGGATGCCCCGGTCATGGCAGCCCGGTTACTGGATAAAAAAATTCCGGTAGACCTGTTTATTGCCAGTCCGGCTAAGCGGGCAGCAAAAACAGCCCGCTTTTTTGCAGAAGCCTATGGGAAAACCAAAGCAGACATTGTTTTTAAAGAGGAACTCTACCTGCCGCCTGCGGATGTATTTTATAAAGTCATAGAACATATCAGCGATCTGCATAGTCATGTGGCGTTGTTTTCCCATAACAACGGGATCACCGATTTTGCCAATGAACTGACCAATGCCCGTATTGATAATATTCCCACCTGCGGCATTTTTGCGCTGAATATCCATTGCGATCACTGGAAGGATTTCCGGGAAGCCAAAAAGGAGTTCTGGTTTTTTGATTCGCCGAAATCAGGACAGGACTGATTATTCTTCAACAGTAGGTGGTGTTTTACGGCTGACCAGGTATACCCCTGAGAAGATCAGCAGACCCGCCATTATTTTCTCTACAGTAAAAGCTTCGTTCAGAAACAGGGCTGCGATAATGGCGGCAAAGACCGGTTGTGTATAGATGTACGAACCGGTGATACCTGCTCCCAGGTGTTTCAGCCCAACAATATTAAATGTATACGCGAGGAATGTGCCGCAAAAAACCACCATGCCCAGTGCCGCAAAATGAGTCCATTGAAAATCCGGCCAGCTCGTGGCCGCAAATTCAGACCAGCCAAAAGGCAGGATCATAAAAAATCCGAAAGTAAAAACCCAGCGGATCACATGCAAGGGCGGATAAACCTGCATCAGGGGTTTTACAATGATGAAGTAGATGGTATACGCCATGGCATTTACCAGTATAAATAAGTCGCCGTTTAAGCTGGCTGTACCATTCTTTTCTTTTGAAAGAATCAGGAGCATGGCCCCTCCTATTCCCAATGCAAGCCCGAGCGCTTTCTGAATGGTGACTTTTTCTTTCAATACCCAGAAAGCGAAAACGGTGATCAGCAAAGGGGTGCAGAGCATGAGCAGCGAAGCATGGATGGTGGACGTAAGGGTCAGTCCTTTTACAAACAACATCTGGTTAATCGCAACGCCGCTGAGTCCGCAGGCAATAAACCGGGGAATATCTTTTCGCCGGATCGCTGCCGGTGTTTTTCCAAAGGCCCAGACCATCCAGAAAAGTAAAAGACTGATGCCCACCCGGAAAATATTCAGGCCATAAGCGCCCACATGTGAAGGAGAAATATGTTTCACCAGGCTCAGGTTGAGCGCAAAAAAAAGATTGGTGAATAAAACGGCGATATGGGCCTTGCTGGTGATTTTCAACGGGGCAAAGATAAAGAGAAACATCAGCGGAGCGAAGTCAGTAAGCGACCTACTGCTGCACTCAATTCATTCTTTCCGGAAGAAGGAAAGGCCTGGAAGGAGAACAGGTTGGCTTTATCAAGTGCCTCAGCCAGTGAAAATGAGGACTGCTCAGCTGTACTGGCCGATTTCTGTTGCAGATGTAGCTGAGCGAGGTATTCCTGTTCGGTTTGTCCGGGTGTGGCTACCAGTATACTTTTTTTACTTAAAGCAGCCAGATCCATCAGGGTGCTGTAGCCGCTCCGGCAGATGACCATACCTGCTTTATGCAGTTCTTCGTTGAGAACCTCCTGAGGCAGGTGATTATAAATCCGGATCATATTGGTGGAGGGCATCATCGATGCATTTCCGGGTAAACCCCGCACCAGGGTGGCGGTTCCATTATAATGAACCAGTTCACTGATCAGTTTTTCTTCCAGGAGGGTACGTTGTGGTTCAGGTCCTGAAAGCAATACCAGTAAATGTTGCGCTATTTCGGGCAGGTTCAGTTTTTCAAATCGAGAGAGCGGGCCGATATAGGTTACAGGTATTGCTGGTTGCAGATCAGGATGGGATAAGTCACCGGCCAGTCCGGGCCGGGCTGCAAGATCGGGCACCCAGCAGGCTGTGAAGCGTTGTATAAAACGGTAATTGATTTTCTGTATCCATCGTTCGGCTCTTTTGCCCCCGGGTACTTTGATGCAGAGCTGATGTGTGATAAAAATGCATGGAATTTTTTTGTGATATAGTCCATACCGGTTATCACTGATGACCGCATCGATCCCGTGGCCGGCGACTTTTCTTTTTAACCACCGGCCTTCCTGCCAGATGCTGTTTAAGATACGGGGCAGTTGCAAAAGCAGTTTAAAGAAAAGACCTCTTTTTGTTTTAGCATATTCCACCTGGTAGCCGGGTAAGTGTAACAGGGGGAGTTCGGGGAATGCCTCGCTGAACAAGGCGGCCTGGGCTCCTTCCCCGGCAAGCCAGACATCAGCCCCCTGGGCCTGAAGTTCCCGGATCAGGGGAAAACAGCGGGTGGCATGCCCGAGCCCCCAGTCCAGCGGGGCTACGAGGATGCGGGGTTTTCCTTGTTTTTCAGGGTATTTGGCCTGATCAGGCTTATTATTTGGTGAAAAATGGATCAGTGGTATACTATTTTGTTCGTAAAATAGTTTTAATTTAGAACATTAAGTGTATGAAACAAATCAACAAAATTGCTTTAGCCCTGTTATTCATAATCTTCCTGGCTTCCTGCAACCGTAATTATTATTCCGGTACAGGTAAAGGCGGGAAAGGTTGTGGCTGTCCCAGTCACAAAGGAATGACCGGATACTAAATCACCTCTTTTGGAATGAAGCCATTCAGCAGAAACATTGTATTGTTTTCAAGAGATGAATTCATGAGCGAACAAGCCATTGAAAAGGAAGTCGCCTATCTCAATGGTATCCTGGCCATTGCCGACACCCCCGAGGCATTCTGTAATGCCAATGAATTGGTTGACCGCAACTCCATCACTTCCAATCCCCGCAAAATACTAAAGGAATGCCGTCATTTCCGGTTGAGGGAGTTCAGGTTTCTGATTAATAAGAATTAAGAAAACCAGCGAATACAGGTTCCCGCAGATAACGCAGATCAATACACGCAGATGGCGCTGATGATATTACGGAGAGACGCGAAATACAGGTTCCCGCAGATAACGCAGATCAATACACGCAGATGGCGCTGATGATTTCACGCTTAACCAAACTATGTATTTTCTGCGTAATCTGCGTGTATTCATCAGCGAAAATCTGCGGGAAAAATTCAGCAGGTCAGAACACCAGACCGCTCAACGCCTCCCGCAACTTACCGATCATTTCACCAATTTCTTCTTTCTTGCAGGTGCCTACACTCAGGCGGTACCAGGGCGAATTTTTTGAAGCCCCAAATGCATAGAAAGGCACTACGGCTAAACCGGCTTTATTGAGTAAATAGGCGGTTACATCAGCCTGCGTAGCGAGCGCTGTTCCATCTGCTGTTTTTTTGCCCACCAGGTCCAGTTTGATCGTCAGGTAAATGGCGGCTTCAGGCGCAATCGCCTCCACCGCATAACCTTCTGCTTTCAGCGCGGAAAATCCTTCATAAATACGTTGCAGCCTTTCTTCGATCTCTGCTTTAAAATGAATCAGGTATTTTTTGATCGCCTCCCGGTTGCCGAGGTAATGCGCCACGGCTTTTTGTTCAGCCATCGGTGCCCAGGCGCCGATATGGGTGAGAATGGCTTTCATCTTATTGATCACTTCAGCCGGTCCCATTCCCCATCCGACGCGGACACCTGTTGCAGCAAAAACCTTACTGATCGCATCAATAAAAATGGTGTATTCCTTCATTTCCGGACGAAGCGATACCGGGTTATAATGTTGTATGGCACCATAGGTAAGGTGCCAGTACATCTGGTCAAACATCACATAGAGTTTCTTCTGTCCCTCACCCCTGGTTTTATTTTCTTCAATCACCAGGTCACAGATGGCTTCGAGTTCTTCTTTGCGGAAGGTGGTGCCGGTTGGGTTTTGCGGAGAGCAAAGGGAAATCAGCACCGCGTCTTTTACATGCGGACGGATTGCCGCAGCAGTAGGCATGAAATTCGTATCGGCTCCTGCTTCGATCACCACATGCTCGCCACTCACAAAATGCGTGTAATGATTATTATTCCAGGAAGGCACCGCATAAATGATCTTATCTCCCGCATCACAGATAGCGCGGAATACAGTATAAATTAACGGCCGTCCGCCGGAAGCCACCAGGATCTCGTTGATATTATAATCCAGCCCTTCCTCCTCTTTGATAAATGAATGCACTGCTTCACGCAGATCAAGATTTCCTTCAGCGGCCGGATAATTGGTGAAATGCCTGCGGTAAGCTTCCACAATCGAATCTTCCAGTTCTTTGGGAATAGGGAAAATAGAAGGATCAAAATCACCGATCGTGAAATTATAGATCCGTTCTCCCTGCCTGATTTTTTCCCGTATTTCGCCACCGAGTTTAACGATTTCAGAACCGATTAATGTTTCCGACAGGTGAGAGAGTTTCATGCTGATTATTTATGGCGCAAAGGTAGGGATAAGTAAGTACGAAGTACGGGAGTCGTTCCTGCTCGTAACTCATTGCTCGCAACTCGAAACTTTTTCTCTATTCCACCAGCATCCACACCCTTGTCTGCCATTTCGCCGTGTCTTTTACTGTGGCCGGGTCATTGAGGTATTGTTCGATTACGGGTGCTTTCTCTTTTAAATTATGTGAAGCAATATACTGACGCAGGAAGGTCCAGGCAGCCGGTGTTTTTTCATAATCTCCAAAATGATCTGTATAGATTGCTTTGCTTTCGTTGATGGTTTCCATCCGGATGATGGGACTGCCCAGTTCTTTTCCTTCGGGCAGGGGGATAGCGGCGGCCATATCGGTCAGCTGCTGCTGGTGGTCCCAGGTAAAGTATAAACCGGTAGCAGTACCGGGTTTTATTTTCTGACGTTGAGTTTCCGCAAATAATATCGATATATGTCCGGCATAAAAAACCGGGATATCATTCCATTTCACTTCCTGGCGGATCAGCGCATATTTGGTTTCGGGAAAATCCATTTCCTTTACTTCGTAGGCGGCCGATTGTCCGGAAGGAACGGTAACTTTCTCGACTCTTGCTTTTAATGCCGCCAACCCTTTCTCAAATTCAGGGCCCAGGTTTTTCTCTATATCCGAAAAGAAATTGAAAATATTCCAGGGACGGGGTGTTTCACTTTCAAAATGCCAGCTTACGGTGGTGAGTCCGTTCAGTTCACTGAGGGTAAAGATGGAAGAAGCATGTCCCTCCTTAGGTTTGATGAAATGGATACGCTGGCTGACCATTTTGCCTGGTTCGAGCGAGTCGATGGTTATGCGGCCTTCTCCTGAAATTTTGGGATCACCGGTCCAATGACTGGACGCGCCCACGCTGCCGTCTGTTCCAGTGTATTCCAGTTTTACCGTGGAGTCATGCTGGTTCCAGGACGACCATTGGTTGAAGTTTTCAAGCCGGGCCACCTGTTCATACACTACGGCTGCAGGCGCCTGGATGTTGATGCTTTTATCGAGTGCTTGTTTTACCGGGACTAACCATGAAAACACTACAACGACCACAATCAGGGAGACAATAAAGAAAATAAACAGGCGCAGGTATTTCATATGTTGTAGTATCAGAATCCTTTCAATGGTTTTTTGGCTTCTTCCGTTTCGGGTTTCAGGGTTACGCGAATATAGCGTTGCAGATTGATATATTTCTTTGCCACGTCCTGCATCATTTTCCCCGTCAGTTTATCGATCTGCTGCTGCTTCTTCAGCAGCGCTGCAGGATCAGCACCATAGAAATAAGCTTCCAGCAACCCGTTGGCCCAAAAACTGTTTTGTTTGATATCCACTTCCAGTTTCCGTTTCTGTTGTTCTTTGATTTTCTCCAGGTCTTCCGGGCTGACGCCTTTCTGCATAATTTTTTTCAATTCATCCAGTGCAGCTTTTGTCAGGGTATCTGCATTTTCAGGGGCGCAGGGAAAACTGATGCTGAAACTGACATTGCCATACGGAATACGATTCATGGATCCGCCGGCACTCACACCGTATACCCCGCTTTTTTCCTCACGAAGCTGCTCTACCAGTTTAATATCCATCAGTTCGGCAAGGCTCTTTAGTGCATAAGCTTCATTGCCGTTATAGACCGCGGGTGTCATAAATACAATATTCACTGTACTCTTGGGTTCGCTGCCTTTCTTTATTGTTTTTTCCACTTTGCCCTGTGGCGGACGGATGCCGAGGTCACGGAAATATTCTTTTTTTGGTGAGCCGGGCAGGCTGCCGATATATTTCTCCAGTAATGGACGGAT
>CAUJFR010000004.1 GCA_963169885.1 Bacteroidota bacterium | reverse complement strand
TCCGCGGCAATAATCTCCGTAGGGGTCATACAACCCGGGGCATAAAAAATATCATTAGCCACGCAGTAAGCAGCAACATCCGGTACAAATCCCGGACTCACCAGGAAGTCGGCACCCGCTGCCATATATTCAGTGGCATGTCCCATATTCTTAATGGTACCCACCCCCAGTAAAAGACCGGGCATTTCGGCATTTCGCAGCTCCACCATTTTTTTGAAATTACTCAGGGCGGCTTCCCCACGGTTGGTATACTCCACCGCTTTGATGCCTGCACGATAAACCGCTTTCAGGGTATCCAGGCTTATTTCCTCACTGGGATTGAAGTAGAGGGGGAGGATGCCCTGGGCGATGATGGCGTTCGTGATTTTCTTAGTATTACTCATTTGAACGTAGTTTGTTTTAATTGTATTAGTTTTTGTGGAAGTTGACAGGTTGATAGGTTTACAAGTTGACAAGGAAACCTTCTAAGAAAACCACCTTGTAAACCTTTCAACCTGTTAACTTGTCAACCTGACCTTTATCACCAGTTTCTTCACCACTCCCTCCGAGATCATGGGCGCATGCACATCTTCCGGAAAGAAAATGGCAAACTGCCCATCGGTGAGCTGGAAGAACGTATCGGCTTTATCGTGAAACAACTGCACATCTTTTTCATCATTGTACCCGCCGTTTGGTGATACACACTTTTCCCGGGGTGTCCAGCCGATTGTCTCCACGCCGTGAATGCAAAGCTGGATGTCGATATTCTTATTGTGACATTCAAACTTAGACAGGCTGGCCTCAGCCGTTTTTCCTTGTGCATTACTGAAGATCGCTTTTAGTCCTTCACTGATCTCCGACTTTCCGTCCGGAGCATTGGCCAGATCGGTGCTGCTGATAAAGGCGAAGGCCTTTTCAAACAACGGGTGAACGGAGAAGTATTTGGGGGCGTTTGCTAGTGTATCTATTATCATACGAGTATTATTAAACTTTTGAATAATTAGTTGAAGTTGACAGGTTGACGAGTTAAAAGGTTGACAGGGTGATTTTCTTAGAAGGATCCCTGTCAACTTGTAAACCTGTAAACTTGTCAATTTCTCAACCTATCAACTTTATCTCTGTACACGACCAGATCCATCACCTTTAATCAGATCCTTCACCTCACCCAGCGTCGCATGATTCAGATCACCAGGAATGGTGTGCTTGAGTGCGGAAGCGGCTACGCCAAATTCAGCGGCATCAGGCATGGACATACCGGTAACGAGACCATAGATCAGGCCGCTGGCAAAACTGTCGCCACTGCCTACGCGGTCAACGATCCGTACATTGTATTTTTTGGTATGGTAGAAATCAGTACCGTCATATACCAGGGCACTCCATCCGTTATCACTGGCACTATGACTTTCGCGGAGTGAGGAGGCGATGAACTTGAAACCGAACTTGGCCTTCATCTGCTGGAATACATCTTTATAACCATCCAGGTGCAATTCACCCTTTGTTACATCCGTTTCGCCGGCTTTGAATCCTAAAGTAGTGTCGGCATCTTCTTCGTTGCCGATACATACATCTACAAAATAACAGAGCCGGGTCATCACTTCACGGGCTTTTTCCTTGCTCCAGAGTTTCTTCCGGTAGTTAAGGTCAATACTGGTGGTGATCCCTTTGGCTTTGGCGGCTTTCAGGGCGGCTTCGGCTAAGGCAGCCGCTTTATCACTCAGCGCCGGGGTGATACCAGTGGTATGGAACCAATCCGCGCCGTCAAAAATTTTATCCCAGTCAAATTCATCCAGATTTACATCGGCGATAGAAGCACCTGCCCGGTCATACACTACCTGGGAAGCGCGCATGGAAGCGCCTGTCTCCAGGAAATAAATGCCAAGACGTTCACCACCGCGTGCTACAAATTGTGTATCTACCCCATAACGACGCAGGTGGTTGATGGCACTCTGACCGATCGGGTTATTAGGAACTTTGGTTACAAACGTGCCATTCAGGCCATAGTTACACAGGGCTGCTGCCACATTGGCTTCGCCACCTCCATACGTGATGTCAAAGGTATCGGCCTGTACAAAACGTTTGAAATCGGGGGTGGATAAACGCAGCATGATCTCACCGAGGGTTACTACTTTCTTACTCATGTCGTCGAATTTTTGTGTTGATTGAATAATGTCAGATTAATTAAATACAGGGTTTTGTAAATACGCTTTTATTTTTTCCACGCTGTTTTGAGTGGCATCTCCTTTTTCCTGCAGTTTGGCAAAAGCCGCGGCTGCTGCAAAACTAATGATCTCATCTGCCGGGTTTCCGGAGATCAGGCCATAGATCAGTCCGGCCATAAAACAATCCCCGCTGCCTACTTTATCCACTACCGAATCGGTCTGTAATAAAGGAGATACTACTTGTTCTGTCCGGTTATCCAGCGTGGCGAAATACCTGATCTCCTCCGCATTGCCGTCAAAACGGAAGGTATTGGCCATCCAGTTGCACTGCGGAAAACGGGTAAAGATTTCTGATGCAGTAAAACGGGCATGGGCGGTATATGATTTCGCCGCAATCAGTTCATCGTTCAACGGAATCCCCAGCAGCGTATTGGCCGCCCAGATATTTCCCATGACAAGGTCACAGTACTGCACCAGTTCAGGCATGATCTCCACCGGTTGCTTCCCGTACTTCCATAAAAGGGAACGGAAATTCAGGTCCACAGAAATAGTGATCCCTCTTTTCTTTGCTTCCTCCAATGCTTCTTTGCAAAGCGCTGCCGCTGATTCACTCACCGCAGGTGCAATTGCACTGAAATGAAACCAGCTTACATCACTGAAGATGGTTTCCCAGTCCACGATGCCGGTTCCCAGCGTAGAAAAAGAAGAATACTTCCGGTCAAAAACATTCTCATGACTTTTCATATCTGCCCCTTCTTTTAAATAGTAAAGGCCGATGCGCTCCCCGGAGAGAATGACTGCGGATGTATCAATATGCTTTTGCTCCAGGTAATCCCGGATATCTTTTGAAATAATATTATCCGGCAACGCGGTACAATATTTTACGGGTACCTGCCAGGTGGCTAAAGCAGTGGCCACATTCAGTTCCGCGCCACCCACAAATACGGGCAGCTGGTTATGACGCAGCCATTCCCCGCCGTTAGCCGGCGGGAGACGCAATAAGAGTTCACCAAAACAGCATACTTTCTTCATACTATACTAAACTGGCCACAGGAGCCGGATCCATATCGGTATACACCAAATTCTCGCCCGCCATACCCCAGATAAATCCATAATTAGTAGTACCACAACCATAGTGGGTACTCCAGGGAGCTGAGATCACTGCTTCATTGTTAGCAACCACCATATGACGGGTTTCTTTCGGATTGCCCATGAAATGCATGATGCGGTGTTCTTCCGGTAAGCCGAAATAGTAATATACCTCCATTCGACGGGTATGGGTATGGGGCGGAATCGAATTCCATACACTGCCGGAAGCGATCGTTGTTAATCCCATCACCAGCTGGCAACTCCGGATGCCATCCAGGTGAATGTATTTGTAGACGGTTCTTTTATTGGCGGTTTCAGGTGCACCCAGTTCCACCGGTGAAGCCTGTTCCTTGGTGAACATCGTAACCGGGTAACTGGCATGTGCAGGGGATGACAACAGATAAAATAAAGCCGGGGTCTTTTTCGACGATGAAGCAAAGCTTACATTTTTAGTGCCTTTGCCAAGATAGAGACAGGAGAGTGGCTCTACTTTATATTTTTTACCATCTGCAGTAACTGTTCCGGTTCCTCCGACATTGATGATACCGAGTTCTCTTCTTTCCAGAAAATAGTCGGCTCTCAGTTCCGGATGATTGGGCAGGGTGAGGGTTTTGTTCACTGGTTTGGCACCCCCAATAATCACCCGGTCATAATGGGAATAAACCAGTTTGAGTGTATCGGCGGTCATCAGGTCTTTAACCAGGAAATTCTCCGCCAGTTTTTGGCTGTCGAGATTTTTTGTTTCTTCCGGGCCGATCGCAAAACGGATTTCCATATCCCCATCCATATAGGTATTGGATTTGTAATCCTTTAGTTGCGGGCCGGTATTTTTAGTTGTCTTTTTCATGTGTTTAATTTTAGCGGGCCATCCAGCCACCATCTACAAAAAGAATGGTACCATTTACATAATCAGATGCGGAAGAAGCAAGGAACACGACCGGACCTTTAAAGTCGGCCGGTACGCCCCAGCGACTGAGGGGGATACGATCGAGGATCGATTTACTTCTTTCCGGATCTTCACGCAGCGCTTGCGTATTATTCGTAGCAATATAACCGGGTGCAATACCATTCACACAAACTCCCTTGCTTCCCCATTCATTCCCAAAAGCACGTACCAGTCCGGCTACTGCTGATTTACTGGCCGTATAGCCAGGTACATTGATACCACCCTGGAAACTCAGAAGCGAACAGGTGAAGATGATCTTACCACCGCCGTTCTCAATCATGTGTTTGCCGAATTCGCGGCCGATGATGAACTGGGCATCGAGATTGATGGCAATGACCTTATCCCAATATTCGTCGGGATGTTCCGCCGCGGGTTTGCGCATGATGATTCCGGCATTATTGACCAGGATATCAATTTTATTTTCCGCTTTTACTTTATTGATAAAAGCGTAGAGGGCATCACGGTCGCCAATATCTACTTTGTGATACGTGAATTTCCGGCCGGTGGCTTCAATGGCCTCTTTGGTGGCCGAATAATCATCCACTATGGAAGCCCCGACAATATCGGCGCCTGCTTCGGCAAGCGCCAG
>CAUJFR010000003.1 GCA_963169885.1 Bacteroidota bacterium | reverse complement strand
AAATGGTAAAACCGAAATACCCTGCAGCAGGTATATGATACATAAATTAAAGTACGTAGTTAGAATCCCGAAGTATCGGGATGAAGTACGCTGACGAACCTTGAGCTATTGCTTCTTAGCACGGGCTGTTGACTCCTAACTACTAACTATTCCTCCACTCTCCCCTGCTCCCCATCCTCCCGCTCTTTATCATACACCAGCACTTTCACCTGCCAGTCCATCGGGGCTTTGTACTGAAGGGTGAGTTCCACTTTTACTTTCTTCAAATCCGGGGCCGTGGGCTCAATGGCAAACAGAACAGAATTGAATTTGTTCTCGTCTGACGGGGCTTCATAAACCCCACGAAGTTTGAAATGATCCTTACCCACCGTCACACCCAGGTTATTCAGCTGGGAAAAATAGTTTTTATACTTTTTCTTCGCGTCCTCAAAATCATCAGAAGTAAACATTACGGCCTCCCAACTCACCACTCCGTCCCGTTTGGAAGAATAACGGATAATGGTCGCTTCCTCTGCGCCGTTGACCTTCAGGTTGCATTCATATTCGGTGGATTGTTCCTGCTGTACTTTCACTTCCCCCATGAGGTGAATAAAGCGGCTGGGATAATCCTCTATCACCTTTTTCATATCCGAGCTGAAACCGGTAGCCACCGGGAGCTTCAGCTGAGCTATAACCGAAATCGAAAAGAAGGAGAGAATCGTAATTAATACAAGTGTTTTTACTGTTTTTTTCATCTGTACGGGATTTAACGGGTTAATAACAGAACCCAATATTATTAAATTTTACTTTTATTACATACTTTTAAAGTCAACCTGATCGTTAACCCTTCGTAAACACATCCTGATATGAAAAACAAAGACCTCGTACATTATCACGAATCTGCCCGGATTTACCGGAATTATTACAAACCCTCTTTTAATGTTGTCCGTTTGCTGAAATCAGTACTGGCTGTATTTATTTCCGGTGCCAACCCTGTAGCCTCTGGCAGTTTCCGCAGACCCTGATCATTTCTTTACTAACCCCTACTATAGTAAAAGAGGCTGTCTCAAAAGAGGCAGCCTCTTTTTATTTTCAGTTTTTGGGGTGGGTTTATGCACAATTTGGCTGTATAAAATGGGGTTGCATTACAGGATTTTCGTGATTAATTTTTAGTCACAATTTTAGTTATGGCACGACCCCTTTTTAAGGCGTATCAACAGAATCAGGTTTATCTGTTTCCTCCGAGCCTGGAGGATTTGATTGCCGATAATCATCCGGTACGAGTTGTCAGCGATGTAATCGACCGTATTGATATTGATATAATCATAAAGAAGTACAAAGGTGGTGGCACTACAAGCTATCATCCAAGAATGCTACTTAAATTATTGGTTTACAGCTACCTGAATAATGTTTACAGTAGTCGCAAGATAGAGGCATCAGCTAAAGAGAATATCTATTTTATGTGGTTGTCGGGCATGAGCCAGCCCGATCATCATACAATCAACCGGTTCCGTAGCGAGCGGTTGCGTAATATTTTAAAAGAAGTTTTTGCACAGATTGTGCTGTTGCTAGTAGAAAGCGGTCATGTCAGTCTTCAGGAAATCTATACCGATGGCACTAAGATAGAGAGCGTGGCAAACCGTTACAGTTTTGTATGGGGCAAAGCAATCAACAGTAGCCGGGATCGTATCAGGCAGCAGTTAAAGGAGTTGTGGTCTTACACCCAAAAAGTGGCTGCGGATGAAAAAGGGGACGACACTCCACCAGATTTTGACAAGATAGATAGCAAAGAAGTAAAGGCCACTATTGAGAAAATCGATGCTGCGTTGAAAAATACTGAAGTAAGTAAGGGGGTGAAGCAGAAGTTGAACTACGCTAGAAAACATTGGCCAGCCAAATTAAAAAAGTATAAGGAGCAAGAGAAAGTACTGAAGGGACGTAATAGTTATAGCAAGACTGATCCTGGGGCAACTTTTATGCGGATGAAAGAGGATCACATGAAAAACGGGCAACTAAAACCTGGCTACAATGCCCAGATATCGACGCATAACCAGTTCGTGGTAAACTACAGTCTTCACTCCAATCCCACTGATACAAAAACGCTTATCCCTCACCTGGAGCAACACAAAAAATTATACAAGACCCTGCCCAACGTACAGGTAGCGGATGCAGGTTACGGATCAGAGGAGAACTACCTGTACCTGCAAAAGCAAGGAGTGGAGGCTTTTATTAAGCCGGCTGATTTTGACCGCAAACAAAAAAGAAACTACCAGCCCAATCCTTTTATAACCGGGAATCTGGAATATAATGCCCTCAGGGATGAATACCAATGCCCGGCTGGCAATCCTATGAAGCGTACCGGAACCATAAAAAGAAAGGAGAATGGCCTGTTAAAGACCTATGCGACCTATAAAGCCAGCGGATGTAAGAACTGTCCGCTTCGGGAAGCCTGTCATAAACAGAAAGGAAATAGGATAATCAATGTAAACCACAAAGGATGGAAGCTCAGAAACCAGGCGCATGATCGGTTAAAATCAGAACAAGGCGTTATCTACCGGAAAAAAAGAGCTGCTGATGTAGAACCCGTCTTCGCCAATATCAAACACAACAAAAACTTCAAGCGCTTTTTACTAAAAGGCATGGATAAAACAGAAATCGAATGGGGATTACTCTGTATAGCGCACAATCTGAAGAAAATCGCCGCTTAAAAGCCGGGAAAACCGGCCCCTTTTTAATAAATCAACCTATACCGTATCCCTCTTCACTATACACCCAAAAAAGCGAAAAAATAAACTCCCTCTAAAATACCTCATAAAAAAAAGAGGCCGTCTTTTGAGACGACCTCTTTTTATGCTGGGTCTCGCGATAGCGGACCCAGCATACTATGATTCTTTTCCGGGTCTCGCGCCAGCGGACCCGGAAAAGAACGTTCTATCAAAACATTCTCACATCCCTTGTATTCCTTTCCATCATCCTGTTCATTCCGCGGGGCATTCCAGGAGCTGCCTGTTGATTGGCACCACCCATCCTGTTAAGGTTAAACAGGAAGCTCACCATAAAATAACGCTTCAGCACCATACTGCGGGCATCTTCCACATAGTTGAGCGTGGTAGTACGGGCAATGGCCTGGTTCTGGTTGAGCAGGTCACGGACTGAAAATTTCAGTTCACCGTTTTTATTCTTGAACAGCTGCTTGCTGAAACTGGCATTCCATACAGGAATGGTCTGATTGTACCCGGGAGCACGGCCGGTATTCATCAGGATATTAAAGTCGGTGGACAGGATGAAATTCTTAGGGAAAGTATACGCCACATCACCAGAATAGTTGTGAGTATAATAGTCTTCGTTCTGGCTTGTATTGATTGAATACTTCACCGTATTATAGGCCAGGTTGGCTTTTACCCCGAAATCAAGTTTTTCCTTGTTGAAATTCAGCCCCACTCCCTGGTTAATAGTGAATACCTGGGTGATATTCTTTACACTGTTAAGTAAACTGATATCCTGGGTATAGCTCATGTTATTGGTTACATTGATGCTGGATCCTTTCAGTTTGGGATTGCGGAAAGGAAGACCCAGTGTAATAAAGCTGGAACCATTAAAATAGCCATCCATATTTTCATACGTTGTCACCTGCCTGCGTCCGGTATAACTGATATTGTTGATGATCTTATTGTCTGTGGTGCTAAAGTTGATATTGGCCGCGATAAACTTCATCGTCAGCATATTGAACGTATTAAACCCGAGGTTGAAACTATGGGTGAACTCCTGATTCAGGTTCGGGTTACCAATGCGGATGTTCAGTGTATCGGTTACGTCAGGTACATTCTGTAACTGCGTGATCGAAGGCTGGTTAGTCCGGCCATTATAACGGAAACGCAGGTTCTTGCTCCGGGATGGCGTAAAGTTGAAATTCGCTGTCGGGAAGAGATTGGTATAGGTCTGGCTGGTCAGGAAGGTTTTGTTACTATCGGCCCGATAGCTGGAGTTGTCCAGCGAGGATTGCTGTACACCCACACCAAACTGGTAATTGTATTTGGCATTCTGTACCCGGAAGTTGATACCCGCCCTATGCGCTTCAAACACATTTCTGAAGTCATTGGTCTGACGCAGGTTTATATTGTCATATTTACCCGAATTGTCATTGAAGTTAAAGGTCTTCCTGTTAGACTCACTCTCGTTCCTGGTATAAGCATAATTTAACTCAATCAACTTGTTAAGTCCAACCGGTTCTGTGTATGAAGTACTGATCACGTTATTATTGGTGGTCGTCTTCTGCAGGTAATTCTGATTCTGGATAAATGCAGAGTCCAGTGTTCCGTCGGAGAGGTAAAACAGGTTACTGGAATAGGTCAGTCCGTCACTTTCACTGTTACCAATGGTATTATTCAGTCCGAGTGTCAGGGTCCGTCCGGTCTTTTTGAACTTGTGACGGAATAACAGGTTATTACCCAGATTAATTCCATCCCGGCCGTTGCTGTTCTGCGTACGGCCACGCACCGCGAGGTACTGCTTCAACGGGGTGATGGATTCCGTTAATGAACTGTCCAGGCTGAAACTCTCCGAATGCTGGAAAGTTAAAGAAGGCGTGTACAGAATCGAATTCATAGAATCAATTGCGTATTCAAACCGTAAATTGAAACGGTGGTTCTGGTTCAGGTTATTGGACTGCGAAATATTTGATCTGGCTGCTGTAGAGTCATTGGGGAAGAAGGTCTGACGGAACGTGCTCTGCTCCTGCAAAGGCCGGGTAGTGGAATAGAAATAACTACCGGTCACTTTTATTTTACTCCCCCATTCATCGGTATAATTGAGGCCTGCTGCAGTGGACTTTGTAATACCGGTACTGTTTCCACCGAAATTAAGTCCGCCAAAGTTCATCCCGCCACCACCACCGCCACGACCGCCACCGCCAGTCATGGCACTCATACCACCCATGGAACTGATGATATCAGAAAAAGAGAACCCTTGTTTATTAATATTATTCGAATTGAATAATAAAGAGATCCGCTGATTGCCTTTGAATTTGTTTACGCTGAAATTTGCTTCATAACGGTCATCTGATCCGTATCCAAAAGTGGACCGGCCGAAATAACCTTTGTTCCGGTCTTTTTTCAGTTTGATATTGATCGTCTTGCTCCGGCTGCCATCATCCACTTTCGTGAACTTGGCCTGATCACTCATATCATCAAATACCTGCACACTCTCAATCATATCTGCAGTCAGGTTCTTGGTGGCGAGCTTGGGGTCATTGCCAAAAAACTCTTTGCCATCCACCAGCACTTTCTGTACCTGTTCACCCTGCGATTTTACCGTTCCTTCCTTATCTACTTCCATGCCGGGGATCTTTTTCAACAAATCCTCCAGGGTTGCATTGGGCTGCGTTTTAAAACCACTGGTGTTGAACTGGATCGTATCGTTTTTAACTATAATCGGCGATTCAGTAGAGATCGTGACCCCTTCCATCATTTTATAGTCCTTCTGAACAGTAAGGCTGCCCAGGTCGATCTGTTTTGCTGTTTCGGTTAACGTAATTTTTTTCTTGATCTCCTCATATCCCTTACTGGTGATCACCAGGCGGTAATCACCGGCAACCAATCCTTTTACTTCAAAAACACCTTGTTTATTGGAAAGGGTAAAAGTGGCCAAAGAGGAGTCTTTGGCATTTAAAACAGACACGGTCGCATCTGCAATGGGTTGTTTAGCAGTGGTATCTACCAGCTTACCTTTGATTCCACCATCCGCTTTCTGGGCCTGTATTCCCGTAATTAGCGTGAATAAAACAAGGAATAAGGTTAAAATCTTCTTCATAATCAGCTATATATGTTGTACGAATAAAGACGTAATGCCGGGGGCGAACCTTCGCTCCGGCCCCCGCTTTTTACAAAAATGAGGGTGAAATGGA
>CAUJFR010000002.1 GCA_963169885.1 Bacteroidota bacterium | reverse complement strand
ACCCTTTTCAATACTAACCAACCAACTTCAACCAAATACCTGAATCATGAAAAAGATTATTAACATAAACCTCAGTGGCCGGGTCATCCCGATCGAAGATGCTGCTTACGAGCAACTGCAGGCCTATATTGAGAGTCTGCGACGCTATTTTGCCCACGAAGAAAGCCGTGATGAAATCATCAATGATATTGAAAGCCGTATTGCGGAACTGATGAGCGAGAAGGTACGGAAGGGGGCTTCCTGTATTACCGATGCGGATGTGGATGAGATTGCCAGCTCCATGGGTCGTCCGGAAGATTTTGAAGCAGAAGAAGTAAGTCCCGGTGGAGAAGTACCACTGCAAGGGGCAAACTATAACCAGGGCAGCCAGCAGCAGAGCAGCGGCAGTCATACAACCGGTGCCGCCCCGCATGCCGAAAGGGAAAAAGCCCCGAAGGGTCGTTTGTATCGTGATACCAGTGATAAGTTTATCGGGGGTGTATGTAGTGGTATTGCTGCTTACATGAACGTGGATCCTGCCATTGTGCGTATACTTTTTGCCATCATCACTTTTGGTGGTTTTGGTTTTGGCTTCCTGGCCTATATCATCATGTGGATGATTTTACCGGCCAAAGACCTTGAAGAATATTCTGGTAAACGCCTGTTCCGTAATCCGGAAGAGAAAGTAATTGGCGGAGTTGCCAGTGGTTTAGCGGCTTATTTTGGCAAGAGCACATCTACCGTTCGGCTGATTTTCGCCGCCCCGATGATCCTCAATATTCTGTTTGGTACACTCAATGGATTCCGCTGGAATGATTTTGACCTGTTCTGGAATATCGGCTTCAGCTCGATCTCCGGAACCTTTATCCTGATCTATATTGTTCTCTGGATCGTATTACCTGAGGCCAGGACCACTTATCAGAAAATGGAAATGCGTGGAGAGAAAGTAGACGTGAACGCGATCCGCCAGAATGTAAAGGAAGGCGTGGATAATATGAAAGAACGGATGAAGGGTTGGGGTGATGAGGTGAAAGAAACCGCCCAGCAGTTTTCCAACAAAGCCAGAGAATTTTCAAATACCCGTGGCCGTGAGTTTGCCACAGAGGTCAATCAGTCAGTTCGCCGTACCGGTGGTATTGGCCATGCCATCGGGGTATTGTTCAAAGTTTTTTTCCTGTTTATATTCGGTACCATCGCTTTTGCGCTGTTCATTGCCCTGATTGCGGTGCTGTTCAGCATTCCGCAGTGGTGGGGACTGAATGAGTTCCTCTGGTCCAGCAGCTGGCAGCAGGTATATGCCTGGGGCACATTGATCTTCTTTATGCTGGTCCCCCTGATTGCTTTTATTGTGTGGGTGGTTCGACGTATTATGAATGCCCGGGCCGGCAGTACTTACCTGGGCTGGACCTTTGGCGCGATGTGGACCCTGGGATGGATTTCACTGGTCCTGCTGATCACCAGTATCAGCCGTGATTTTGCCCGGAGTGATTTTAAGGATAACGATCCTCCAATTACATTCAGTACTCCGAAAGGTAAACTGGTGGTAACAGTAGCTCAGCCTGAACTGGAATATACCGGTAACTATGGATGGATCGACGGGGACATCAATGGCTGGGATTTTACCGGCGACAGTATGCGACTGGCAAATGTATGGTTTGATGTAAGCGCCTCTCCCGATTCACTGTATCATTTGACCGTTCGTCGTGTGGCCAATGGACGTACGGATGAGGAAGCAAAGATCCGCGCCGCCGAGTTTACTTATACTACACTCCTGCAGGACAGTCTGCTTGACCTGGCCAGCAGTTATTCCATAGGTAAGAACAGTAAATACAGAATACAACAGGTGGGCATCCTGATCCAGGTGCCGAAAGGAAAGAAAATCCGCTTTGATGCTTCGGTGACCGATAAACTGAATATTGGCCGGGTAACAGTAAACCGTCGCAACCGTCGTAATATGGGAATTTCAATAGAGAATGACTATGATTTTTCCTTTATGACTGGCGTGGATTATAACATGGGTATTGATGGTAAACTGCAGCAGGATGGTCTGAAGCAATCCGATGTAACACCCCGCCGATCCAACACCGGCAACTATCGCTATAACAGTGCCGATACAGTAGCCCCGGCAGCTACTCCTGAGGAAGAAGCGCAAAAGCAACTCGAAGAAGAGAAAAGAAAGATCCGCGAGGAAAGCGAACGCAGAATAAAGGAACTGGAAGATAAAGCCAAAGCGGCTAAACCCGTTTCCTTGCTGAAGAAGAAGAAAGACGCCCGTATTGAAGGCGATATTGTGGGAATACCTTCTCCTGTAAGCTCATTGGTCCTATAAAAGAAACTGTACCGAGGTTGAAGTCCCGTTTTTCGGGATGGTTGGCAGACCGTTGAAGTCCGGTCTGCCGGAAGACTCCCCCCAGGGGAGTCTTTCTCTATTAATACCTATCGCTTAATCGCTTAACTTTGCTCACCTTTTAAGAATAAACTATGTCTGTAAAAAACACCCCCTTTACTGAAAAACATATTGCCCTTGGTGCTAAAATGGCCCCCTTCGCCGGATATAACATGCCGATTTCTTATACCGGCATCAATGATGAACATGCTGCCGTGCGGAAGAACGCCGGAGTATTTGATGTAAGCCATATGGGTGAGTTTATTTTAAAAGGGGAAAAAGCGCTGGACCTGATTCAGCGGGTGACCAGCAACGATGCCTCCAAACTGAAAAACGGACAAGCCCAGTACAGTTGCCTGCCCAATAACGAAGGCGGCATTGTAGATGATCTGCTGGTGTATTGTGTGGAAGAAAACAAAGTGTACATGCTGGTGGTGAATGCTTCCAATATTGAGAAGGACTGGAACTGGATTTCGAAGCACAATACCGAAAAGGTGGAAATGCATAATGTGTCAGAAAAAACATGCCTGCTGGCCATCCAGGGTCCCAATGCCACCAAAATGCTGCAGCCACTTACCGAACTGGATATCATCAACCTGAAATACTACACGTTTGTCAAAGGCGTATTTGCCGGGGTGGAGAATGTACTGATCAGTGCCACCGGTTATACCGGGGCAGGCGGGGTTGAGATTTACTTTGAAGACAAAGACGGAGCTGCTGATAAGATCTGGGAAGCGATTTTTGCTGCTGGTGGTCCCCAGGGATTAAAGCCGATCGGACTGGGCGCCAGAGATACCCTCCGTCTTGAAATGGGTTTCTGTCTCTATGGCAATGATATCGATGATACCACTTCCCCGATTGAAGCGGGATTGAGCTGGATCACCAAATTCACCAAGGAGTTTACCTCCAAAGGAATATTCGCCAAACAAAAAGCAGACGGGGTCAGCCGCAAACTCGTGGGTTTTGAAATGATCGATAAGGGCATTCCCCGTCATGGATATGAAATCAAGGATGCGGATGGTAATTCTCTGGGAGTGGTCACCTCCGGCACCCAATCTCCCAGCCTGGCAAAAGCCATTGGTATGGGATATGTACGAACTGATTTTGCGGGAATTGATGCGACCATCTACATCCAGGTGCGGGATAAACTCCTGAAAGCCAAAGTGTCGAAAATTCCTTTCACGGCCTAAACCGTGGTCTTGTTTTTGCATAAGGGAGGTAGCCTGTTTACCAGGTACTATGAATAAACCTTTTTTGCCATGCCAACGATCCATCTTACCACTTTTATAGCCGCCCCTTACAATGTGGTTTTTGACCTGAGCCGTCATATCGGACTCCATAAAGAATCTATGTCTGCCTACAAGGAAGAAGCAGTGGCTGG
>CAUJFR010000001.1 GCA_963169885.1 Bacteroidota bacterium | reverse complement strand
GCTCACCGAGATTCGGGATATACATGATATTCAGATAGTCCGCAAAGACCAGGTTACCGCTCGCATAAGCGAAGATGCCGAGCAGGGTACCGATCAGGGCTGAAGTACCCGTGGCCAGTCCATCCAATCCATCCGTCAGGTTCGCTCCATTGGAGACCGCGGTAATGATGAAAATCACGATCAGGATATACAACACCCAGGTATAGTCGCGCAAGGAAGCCGGTAAAAGCTTGGAATAATTAAACTCATGATTCTTTACAAAGGGAATTGTAGTGATCGGCTCTTTGGTCTCAACAAAGTAGCGGGTTTTGCCATTGTATGTTTTTTCCTTTACCGTAGAATCAGCAGACGGATTTTTTCCAACATACTCACGCCAGATCTTTACATCACTGTTAAAATAAAGGGTGGCGCCAACGAGGATGCCGAGTCCTACTTGTCCGAGGATTTTGAACCAACCGGCCAAACCGTCTTTATTGGATTTTTTATAATCAGCGCCTTTCTGCTGCGCCATTCTCTTACTCTTCAGTTTCAGGTAGTCGTCAATAAAGCCAATGATACCGAGCCAGACTGTACTGATCAGCAGCACCTGCACATATACATTGGTAAGATCTGCCAGCAAGAGTGTCGGGATGATGATCGCCATGATGATGATGATCCCGCCCATCGTTGGTGTACCTTTTTTGCTTTCCTCACCGGCCAGTCCTTCTTCACGGATACTTTCACTGATTTGTTTTTTCTGAAGGAAGCGGATCAGTTTTTTACCATACACAAGGGTGATGAATAAGGAAAGCAATACCGCAGCCAGCACCCGGAAGGTGATGAACCCAAACAAGCGGCTGCCCGGGATTTCGATCCCCTGGTTATTCAGCCATTCAAATAAATGATGTAACATGTTCGTTGCCGGTTATTAGTTTACTTATTCAACAGTTTAAAAAACTCCACCACTTCTTCTTTATCATCGAAGTGACTCCGCACTCCTTTTATCTCCTGGTATTTTTCATGTCCCTTGCCTGCTACCAGTACGATGTCTTCTTTTTGTGCCAGACTGAGCGCCGTTTTAATGGCTTCCCGCCTGTCGGTGATTGAGATATATTTTCGTCTGTACGCTGGTGCTAATCCTTCTTCCATATCCCGGATGATCTGTTCGGGAGACTCACTCCGGGGATTATCGCTGGTAAAAATCACCCGGTCGCTGTGTTCGCAGGCGGCGGCCGACATCAATGGTCTTTTTGTTTTATCCCGGTCGCCTCCGCATCCTACCACGGTAATGATCTGTTCAAATCCTTTTCTCAGTTTTTTGATCGTAGCCAGCACATTCAGCAAGGCATCCGGCGTGTGCGCATAATCCACGATGGCGATCACTCTTTCATTCACAGAGACCAGGTAATCAAATCTGCCTTCAGCCCCGGTCAGTTCACTTAATGCGGTCAGTACTTCCTGTTTGTCTTCACCCAGGCAAACCGCGGCTCCATATACGGCCAACAGATTGTAGGCATTGAACTCTCCGATCAGCCGGAAATGCACTTCGATATCATTGACCGTCATCTGCAAACCGTTCAGGCTGTTGTCCAAAATCTTTCCTTTGAAATCGGCCAACGTCTTCAGACTGTAGTAATACTTCTTCGCATTCGTGTTCTGCAGCATCACCATTCCTCTTTTATCATCCGTATTGCTGATGGCGAAGGCGCCGGCCGGCAATGAATCGAAAAAGGCTTTTTTTACCCGGATGTACTCATCAAAGGTTTTGTGGTAATCCAGGTGATCATGCGTGATATTGCTGAACAGTCCGCCGGCATAGGTCAGTCCGGTTACCCGGTGCTGGTGAATGGCATGCGAGCTGGTTTCCATAAACACATACGCGCATCCTTCCTCCGCCATTCTTTTCAGCAAATAGTTCAGGCTGACGGCATCCGGTGTGGTATGCGTGGCCGGCACGACCTCTTCACCGATCCTGTTTTCCACGGTACTGAGCAATCCTGTTTTATATCCCAATCTTGTAAAGAGCTTATATAATAAAGTCGCGATCGTCGTTTTTCCATTCGTACCGGTAACACCCACCAGTTTTACTTTCTCCGAAGGCCGGCCGTAAAAATTACAAGCCATATACCCCGCCGCCGCCGCACTATTCTCCACCTGCACATACACCACCGCATCATTCAGATGCTCCGGCCACTCTTCACAAACCACCGCGGAGGCCCCGTTTTCAATCGCTTTTTCAATGAACAGATGACCATCCGCCGCCGCTCCTTTCACTGCTATAAAAGCAGCCCCGGGTTTTACTTTTCTTGAATCCAGCTGCAGGTCACTGATGATAACGGATGTGGCTCCGGCTACTGCCCGGATCGGTACTTTATATAATACATCCTTTAATTCCACGTCCGTTATATTATTCGTTTATCTGTTATCAGCTTAGTTCCAGCAACACGGTTATACCCTTGCCCAGTTCGGTACCCGGAGGCACTGACTGTGCCGCAATTTTTCCCTTACCCGTTACCGTTACCTTCACACCCATATTCTCCAGCAGGTACAAGGCATCTTTTAATCCCATACCCCGTACATTCGGCATCACTTTCTTTTTCACTGCACTTGCCTTGACTACGGGCTGGTAGTTAGCGGCATATACCATGGACCAGTTACTGGTTGACGCAGAATCGGCATATTTCACTTTCAGCACATCGTAAACATTTTTGATATCCGGTGTATAGCCGGCATAGAAATAAGAAGCGCTGTCTTTCTTTCCCGCATACAGGGATGGATCTTTCTTATCCACATACATCGCATAAAGCTTGGTGGCAATCTCTCGGAATACCGGTGCCGCAACTGTACCACCGAAGTGGGAAGCGGCATGCGGTTTTGTCCGAACAACCACGATCACGGTATACTGGGGATTTTCAGCCGGAAAATAGCCTACGAAACTGGCCTGGTATACACCATGATTATATTTGATCGGACCATCGGATACGTGTGCTGTTCCTGTTTTACCGGCTACAGCAAAGGGCAGTCCGGCAAATACCCGCTTGGCTGTTCCTTCCGTCACCACCATTTCCATGGACTCACGGGCTACTTTAATAATATCCGGTTTACAGAGGTTATCGGTAATAACTGTAGGTTCAAATTGTTTGTACAATACGCCATTGTTACGGATACTGTTCACCAGGTAAGGCTTCATCATTTTACCATTGTTGGCAATGGCGTTATAAAGCATCAGGGTGTGCAAGGGGCTTAGCTGGATACCATACCCGAAGCTCATCCAGAGCATATTTCCCTGGGCGCTGCCTTTCTGATCGAGCGGAGCCATGGTGGGTTTAGGCAGGTTGGCCAGATCAATGGGTACACGTGTATCCAGGTGAAACCGATGCATGTATTCTTTCAGCTCAGCGGGCTTTTGGGCGAATGCTTTGTAAGCCACCTGACTCATACCGATATTGGAACTGTGTGCAAAACATTCTTTCAGGGTCAATACGGATTTTGGCTGCCGTTCTGCATCGGTAATCATTTTGTTACCCACCTGTAAGCGGCCGGTGCCTACTTCCACCAGATCGTTGGGCTTGCTGGTTCCTTTGTCGAGTACGGATAATAAGGTAACCAGTTTAATGGTTGATCCGGGTTCTGTGGTACGCAGGGCATAGTTATCATCTTCCCAGTAGCTGCCATCCGGGCGGCGGCCCAGGTTAGCCATGGCTTTGATCTTACCGGTGGTGGTTTCCATTACGATCGCAGTTCCGTAAGGTCCTTCACATTGCTGCATCATGCGAAGCAAAGCGGTCTCTGTAATATCCTGTATCTGTACATCCAGGGTGGTATAAACATCTTTCCCGTTTTCCGGATCGGTTTCAGAACCCTCGATCGGAATAGCGGTTCCCCCGGCGATATAGCGTACCAACTTTTGTCCGCTTCTTCCACTCAGTACACTGTC
Source organism: Bacteroidota bacterium (assembly GCA_963169885.1). Taxonomy (GTDB): domain Bacteria; phylum Bacteroidota; class Bacteroidia; order Chitinophagales; family Chitinophagaceae; genus JJ008. The sequence continues at coordinate 3,146 of CAUJFR010000001.1, read as the reverse complement.
ATAACTTTTTTCCAGTCCCACATTTTGCTTCCTGACTTTACCATCGCTGGCGATATGTTCGCGCGAAAGACCAATGGTACGGCTGGCAAGGAGACCGAAGGGCGGCAGACGTTTGCTGTTGGTTTCCACGATGATGCCGCTTTTATTCCTACCCAGGCGCGCCAGGGGGAAATCACGGAAAGTTTTGTATTGTTCAAAACTCAGCTTCTTTTTCAGCGGGAAATAGCGGGCGTTCTTTTTATACGCTGCTTTCAGTTCTGCTTTGTACCGGGCGGTGGATTTATCCCCGAAGTAGGAAGCCAGTGCTATGGAAAAAGAATCGATGTTCTCATTAAATCGTTTGCCTTTCTTTTCCCGGAGACCGTCAGCGTTAAAATCGATGTAGATATCAAAAGTGGGGATGGAAGCACTGAGCATCTGCCCGTCTTCGCTGTAGATGGTTCCTCTTTGTGCATCCAGTTCGATAAAGCGCTGGTGAAGACTGTCGCTCATACTGCGCCAGTGTTCGCCCTCTACCCGCTGGATATAAAAGGCCCTTCCGAGTACCAGTAAACTCAGCACCACGATGCCAAGAAAACTGACGTATACTCTCCAAAGTATGTCACGTTTAACTTCCAATGCCCGTAATTGATTGTGTCCTTAGTTGTTTATATGCAAACTGCCTGCGCAGTTGTCCGTCTGTTCTTGTGTTACTTTACCAGGCTGCTGTCGGTCAGCACCACCGGGGATTCGGTCAGCTCTTTCAGTTCCAGGGGCTTCACCGCTTCCATCAGTTTACTCTGCATGCTCCGTGAAATCAGCTCTCCTTTCACCGCCGTATACTCGTACTGCAACTCCTTCACTTCTTTTTCCGTGCGGTTAATACTGCGTATCGTTTTATCGGCCTGGTGACCGTTGTAGATATACAGTACTGCGAGCACTGCCAGGAACAAAAAGAAGGGGACCTGTTTCACAATGGACTGATAGTTCAGCCACCGTTTCCAGCCGTTCAGCCCGGCGGGCTGTTCAGCTATCAACTCCCCTTCTTTTGTTTTTTGTTCCGGCATACATGCGTTTTCGCTTGTTAGTCTGGTTTTTCATCTCCCTTGGTTTCAAGGGTTGATTTCAAAGGATATATGATTTCCAAAGTTTTTATACCCCTATATGTTGTGTTCGTCGTTCCCTTATTTATGATCCGCTTACCCTTTCTTTTCCGCCACCCTGAGTTTGGCACTTCTTGACCGCGGATTCCGTTTCATCTCTTCGTCTGTTGGCCCTATTGGTTTTTTCGTGATAATCTTCAGTTCGTTAACCGGTTCGGTATTGATAAAGGGGTTCTCTTCGGGCTCATCAAATGAACCGCGTCGGAAAAAATTCTTTACCAATCTGTCCTCGAGAGAATGAAATGTGATGATGGCGACCCGGCCTCCGGGATTTAACAGGTTGGGGATTTGCTCCAGCATTTCTTTCAATGCGCCTAACTCGTCATTAACTTCTATCCGTAAAGCCTGGAAAACCTGGGCAAAGTACTTGTTGGGATTTCCTTTTACTATATCCCGGACTGCATTCTTAAAACCGTCGATTGTTTTCAGTGAGGCGGTATTCCTCACTTGTACAATTTTACGGGCCAGTGTTTTGGAGTTGGTGACTTCACCATACTGTTCAAACAGTTTATGCAACTGTTGTTCAGTATAGGTATTCACCACATCAAAAGCGGTCAGGGCCTGGCGCTGATCCATCCGCATATCCAGATCGGCATTGAAGCGGGTGGAGAACCCTCTTTCTGCCTCATCAAACTGGTGACTGCTGACGCCCAGATCGGCCATGATACCATCCACTGCGGTGATTTGTTCTAACCGGAGGAAACGCTGCAGGTGACGAAAGTTGTGTGAAACAAATACTAATCTTTCGTCATCGGGCAGGTTTTTCTTTGCATCGTCATCCTGGTCGAAGGCGACCAGTTTTCCTTTTGCACCCAGCCTGGAGAGGATCGACCTGGAGTGACCACCTCCGCCAAATGTGCAATCCACATAAATGCCGTCCGGTTGAATATTCAGGCCTTCCAGGGTTTCGCTGAGCAGAACAGGAATGTGATAGTCTTGTGAGTCAGCAGGCAAGCCGGATGCACCTTTTTGTTGATTGGGCTGTTCCATGCTTTACCTTTTAACTTTTCGACTTATCCGATCCGCTACCCAGTACCTGGTCGCCCAAATCACTGAATGTGTCCGAAGAAAGTGAATCAAAGAGCTCTTTGTACTTATTACTATCCCAGATTTCTAATTTGTCTCCTGTTGCCATCAACACGATATCTTTCTGCAGCCCGGCATACGCCTTCAGGGTTTGTGGCAACAATATTCTCCCGGCCGTATCAGGTTCCACGAAAGTGGCGCCATTCAGGAATGCCCGTCTGAACTCCCGTTGCTTGGGGTCAAACTCATTCAGGCCGGTAATCTTTTCAAAGAGTGGCTCCCAGGTCCTCATCGGATAGAGTGCCAGGCATTTTTCAAACCCCCTGTTGATAACGAACCGATTGGTTTCCTCTTCCGGCAACTGCCTCTTGAACCCCGCCGGGAGCAAGAAACGCCCCTTGGCGTCCAACGTTGCCTCGAATTCTCCGAGAAAGCCTGTCATTATCAGTTAATTGAATCAAGTTTGAATTAATTAACACAAAATAACACTTTTTCCCACTTAGGAACCAAATTTTCGCCATTTTCTTTTTTCCACACCTGAAAATCAGTCAAAAACAGCCACCAGTAAGGCTTTCGGCCGATGGGAGGCGATTTTTGGTAAAAACAGTGTGATTAGAGTGTGAATTGAGGTGGATAACAGGTGCATAACCTGCAACCAAGGGCTGGTTGTGCAAAATGAGTAATCAGTAATGAGTAATCAGTAATGAGTACCAATTGAAAAGTCTTTACAGTATTGAACCCTCTCATAAATGGATGTTCAATCCTTTAGTTCTGTACGAACAGCTAATCATTACTCATTATTCATTACTGATTACTCATTCCTACCTTTGCCCCTCACCCTACAACAGTTGGTTGTGTCATGAAACATCCCAAAGACCTTTCAATTCTCGACTACACGTATCCGTTACCTGAAGCCCGGATTGCCGCTTTTCCATTGGCGGAAAGAGATGCCTCCAAGCTGCTGATCTATGATCAGGG